>NZ_JBHZAV010000429.1:0-1035 GCF_042754445.1 Embleya sp. NPDC059213 | reverse complement strand
CCCGAAAAAGTCCGGGTCGAATCTTGGATTGAGAAATTTACAGCGTCATCTATACCACAGTCCATTGACACCGTTCAGCTTGGGCAGATGACAGGAACCGTAGATATATCAGCGTTACCGCCGCTTGCGGCAGGCGACAAGCATATTGGGAGTGTTGAGATAGATAAGCCTGTCACACTCGGCGGGTCTTCTATCCCGGCGACACAACCTGTACCAACTCGGGAAGCCGGAATGAATGACTTTAGGGTTGGTGGGGTGAGTGTAGGCGTCACGCCTGTAATGGCAAAGTCAGGTTCTAGCAAACTGACAAACCGCCGAGAGTTGACGATCTACCCGCCTAACTCGGGTGTCATTTATTGGGGTAAGCAGGGTGTCGAGACGACTACAGGTGCGCCGCTCACGTCTAACGACAGCCCGCTAACATTTAAGGTTCATAGCCAAAGCCCTGACGTGTACCTAGTCGCTGATACTGAGACAGTCGTCACAATCGTGGAGGTGTCCTAATTGATTGAACTCGGGTCAAGGCGGACGCCGCCCTATGATGATACAGGCGTCAAAACAAGTATTTCAGATTTAAAAGACAAGATGGCAAAGCTTCAGGACACCGTTGACCATATGGACGTGTCAGATGAGATAAAGAACGATATTCTGACGCTTCAGCAAAAAGTCCAAGCGTTAGAGGATACCGCGGACGGTGGGTCAACTGGTGCAACTGACCAACAAATTCAAAGTATGAAGGCTGACGTTGATTCATTCGGCCGAGTCTTGGACGCTCATGTAAAGGACACGACCAAACACGTATCGTCTGAAGACCGTACCAAGTGGGACGGTATGAGTGACAGGGTGACGACATCAGAAACAAACCTGAAGAACCATATCGCAAATGCTAAACCTCACGTCTCGGATTCTGAACGTTTGAAATGGAATCAAGCTGCTACGGATGCGACACAGCTGCAAAAGGATTTACAGACAACGAATCTATCGCTTCAGGATGTTATCGGGGTTCAAAACTTCTCACAGAAATATGCATTAACG
>NZ_JBHZAV010000428.1:0-1048 GCF_042754445.1 Embleya sp. NPDC059213 | reverse complement strand
TGGCGCCCGCCCCCCCCCCCCGGGCGGGTTTTCGCCCCAACTTTACAAGCCCGGCCGGCTTTTGAGGCCAAGTCGGCGGATCCCGGAGACCGCAGCAACACCTCCGCGGCCAGCGAGACCGCCCCACGAAGCGCCGCATCCTGCAGGAACCGCGCCCGCACGACCACCGGCGGAAACGGCACAGCCACCCGCGCCCGCGCCCGAATCGCCCCCAGCACACGCGAAGCGGAGCGCATCAGCCCACCCGTCACCGCGATCCGCTGCACGTCGAGCGTGAGCGCCAAGTTGGCTACGTGTACCGCCAGTTCGTCCAACGCCTCGTCGACCAGCGTGCGCACCTGCGGATCCGGATCGGTGAACAGCGCGGCGGCGTCCACCTCGCGGCCGAGCAGTTCGCTGCCCCGCGCACCCAGCCCGATGCCCGAGACGTACTCCTCCAACGGCGCGTGCCCGGCCCCGAATCCGGTGTCGCCCCGCCCCCGCAGCAGGTAGCCGATCTCGCCGGCCGCGCCGTTCGCGCCGCCGAGCACCCGCCCGCCCAGCACGATCGCGGCGGCGATCCCGGTGCCGACGGTGAGCAGGATCGCCGGGTCCGCGCCGCGCAACGCGCCCCAGCGGTATTCGGCCAGCGCGGCGGCCTTGGCGTCGTTGCCGACGGCGACCCGTTCCGGCTCCAGGCCCAGCCCCTCGCACAGCGTCGTGGCCAGTGCCAGGTCCTGCCAGCCCGGCACGTTGGGCGCGAGCAGGATCCGGTCGGGCAGCACGATGCCGGGACTGACCGCGCCGACCGCCACGCACCGTCCGCCGGTGGTCGCGGCGGTGTGCGCGACCAGTTCGCGGGCGGCCGCCATCGCACGCCGAACCGCCTGGACCGCGCCCTCGCGGGCCTCGGTGATCAGCCGCTCGCTCGCCAGTATCGTGCCGTCCGGCCGCGCGGTGGCCAGCGCGATCTTGGTGCCGCCGAAGTCGATGCCGCAGACGAAGTCCTTGCCCGCGCCCGCGCCGGTGCAGACGGATGCCATCTCCGGCGCGGGCGCGGAGTCCGGGG
>NZ_JBHZAV010000427.1:0-1068 GCF_042754445.1 Embleya sp. NPDC059213 | reverse complement strand
GCGACGACGTTCGCCACCTACCATCGGCTCGAAGCCGCGATCGCCGCCGATCGGCCGCTGCCGTTGGGTCGGCCGATGCCCGGCATGCGCGCCTACGTCCTGGACGCCGGTCTGGGCCTGCTGCCCCCCGGTGTGCCGGGGGAGTTGTACCTGGCCGGCCCGGGTGTGGCCCGCGGCTACCCCAATCGGCCCGCCCTGACCGCCGAACGTTTCGTGGCCTGCCCGTTCGGTCCGGCGGGGGAACGGATGTACCGTACCGGCGACTTGGTGAAGTGGCGTACGGACGGGGCCGGGTTGGAGTTCTGTGGCCGCGTCGACGAGCAGGTCAAGATCCGCGGGTTCCGGATCGAACCGGGCGAGATCGAGACGGCGTTGACCGCGCACCCCGACGTGGCTCAGGCCGTCGTCGTCGCCCGCGCGGACCGGACCGGCGATCGGTGCCTCGTCGCCTATGTCGTGGCGACCCCCGGACAGACCCCGAGTCACGACGACTTGCGCGTGTGCCTGCGGGAACGGCTGCCCGACTACATGGTGCCGGCGGCCTTCGTGACCCTGGACGTGGTACCACTCACCTCCACCGGGAAACCCGATCGCGCCGCACTGCCCGCCCCCGAACACGACGACCCCCGACCCGGCGGACAACCCCCGCGCACCCCGCGCGAGCAGTTGCTGGCCGGGTTGTTCGCCGAGGTCCTCGGGCTGCCCGCGGTCGGTGCCGACGACGACTTCTTCGCTCTCGGCGGGCACTCCCTGCTCGGTACCCGTGTCATCGCCCGGATCCGCGCTGTCCTCGGCGCCGAGGTGGAACTGCGCACCCTGTTCGAGCACCCGACGGTCGCCGCTCTCGCGGCCCGCCTCGACACTGCGGGCCGGGCGCGTCCCGCGTTGGTGCCGGTGCCGCGGCTCGGGGTGGTGCCGCTCTCGTTCGCGCAACGAAGGTTGTGGTTCCTCCACCGCATGGAAGGTCCCAGCTCCACCTACAACGTTCCGTTGGCGTTGCGTTTGTCGGGTGTGCTCGATCGGGGTGCGTTGGAGCGGGCTGTGGTGGATGTGGTGGTGCGGCACGAG
>NZ_JBHZAV010000426.1:0-1072 GCF_042754445.1 Embleya sp. NPDC059213 | reverse complement strand
TCCACGCCCTTTTCGACACCCACGTACAACGCCCGCCAGAACGGCGTCTCGCCGTAGAACAACGGCACCTTCGTCCCGTCCCGGCCGTACACCCGATCGCCCTGCGACAGCCTGTCACCCACGCTCGGGAGCCAGGTGATGGTCCCGGGGCCCGCATTGTTTCCGGTGTCGGGGGGCGAACCGCCCTGACCGCCGCCGGAACCCGCACCGCCGGTTGCCGAGCCGCCACCCGGGCCGCTGTTCGAGCCGCCGCCCGAGCCCGAGTTCGAGCCTTGAGGAGGGGGAGGGCTGCCGCCGGTCTGCGGCTTGTTCCCACTGCCTCCGTTGCTCTCGTTGCTCCCGTTGTTCCCGTTGCTCCCGCCGGTCGACGTGTTCTCCTTGTCCGGTCCGGGTGCGGCGGCGTTCACGGAGTACGTGCCGGCATAGCCGAGCTTGCCGTCCACGTTCTGCCGGTCGACCAGGTCCGCCCGGGTCACCGGGACCGCGTCCAGTTTCGTGCGATTCACGGAGGCACCGGAGCCGTCGCCGCCGTCGGAGAGCAGCACGGCCACCGCCCCACCTGCCGAGGCCAGCACCAGAGTCACCGCGAGCGCACGTCGGCACCGACGACGACGCCCGCGCGGGTACGCCGTTCGGTCCGGTTCGGTCGGCGTGGGAGCCGGTTCCTCGTCGTACCCGTAGTGCCGTGCGGGGTCGATCGAAACCACGAGCCGCCCCTACTTCTTCTTCGTCGGCGGCGGAAGCTTCTTGTTGCACAGGTCCATCGCCGTCTTCACCTTGTCGTCGTTGATGTCCAGCGTGACCATCGCGCCACCCGCGCCGTCGCCCACGTTCACGCCGTTCTCGCGCAGACAGTCCGTGCGCTTGGCCTGCCACTCCTTGAACTTGGGGTCGTTCGGGTCGAAGTCGCTCTTCGGCTGGAACTTCTCACACGCCTTCATCGCTTCCTCGGTCTTGGACGACCCCTCGTCCGCGGACATCGCCTGCATCCGCATCGCGCCGCCCTCACCGGGCTCCGGGTCGGGCATGTCGACCCCGTGCTCGCGCATGCAACCCGCGAACTTGACCATCT
>NZ_JBHZAV010000425.1:0-1109 GCF_042754445.1 Embleya sp. NPDC059213 | reverse complement strand
TGGGAGAGTAGGACGCCGCCGGAATCTACGTGTGAAAGGCCCATCCCGAACAGGGATGGGCCTTTCGCGTTTCCCGGGCCCTTTCCCGGGCCCTTCTTTGCGTCTCGGGGCCGCGGGGACTTTCGGCCGGGCCGGGCACGGGAGGCTCAGTGCTGAACGGCCGGCGTGTATCGGCGGAGAATGGCCCGGTCCCACGGTCACCGGCGGCCGGGAGCCCTGAGTCTCCCGGCGAGACACGCACGTTGCTCGCCGGAAAGGCGCCGGCAACGGCGAAGCCGGTGGGTGCTTTCGTCGGGTCCGCCGGGGGACCTTTCGAGTGGGCCGGGCGCTTTCGGCGGGCGGTCGCGTCTTGGTCGGGTTGGGTGCGGGTGGCTCAGTGCTAAACGGTCGGCGTGGGCTGGTGGAGGTGGGCCCGGTCCCACGGTCGCCGGTGGCCGGGAGCCTTTGGCTCTCCGGCGAGAGGTGGGCGTTGCTCGCCGGAAAGGCGCTGGCAACGGCGGAGCGGGAGGGCGCTTTCGTCGGGTCCGCCGGGGAGCCTTCCCGAGTGGGCCGGGCGCTTCCGGCGGGCGGTTGCGTCTTGGTCGGCAGCGGATGGCCTTGTGCTAAACGGTCGGCGTGGACCGGCGGAGAATGGCCCGGTCCCACCGTCACCGGCGGCCGGGAGCCCTGAGTCCTCCGGCGAGACACGCACGTTGCTCGCCGGAAAGGCGCTGGCAACGGCGGAGCCGGTTGGGGAGCCCGGTCAGGTTCGCCGGGGAGCCTTCCCGAGTGGGCCGGGCCGTTGCGGCCGGCGGTCGCGTCTTGTTCGGCAGCGGATGGCTCAGTGTTAAACGGTCGGCGTGGACCGGCGGAGAATGGCCCGGTCCCACCGTCACCGGCGGCCGGGAGCCCTGAGTTCCCCGGCGAGACCTGGGCGTTGCTTGCCGGAAAGGCGCCGGCAACGGCGGAGCGGGTGGGGCGGCCCGGTCAGGTCCGCCGGGGAGCCTTTCCGAGGGGGTCGGGCCGTTGCGGCCTGCGGTGAGTGGGCGGTTTCGGTCGCCGGAGTGCACAACCCGGCCCTCGACACGCGCTCCTCCCGGTCGGTCCCGTAAAACCGCAGGTCAGCGGGA
>NZ_JBHZAV010000424.1:0-1120 GCF_042754445.1 Embleya sp. NPDC059213 | reverse complement strand
CGATGTTATCTGGCTACAAAACTTCTCAACGACATATTCATTAACGGATGGTGAAGGAATTCGGACAAGCTTGGGTTCTGCTTACAGCAGACTCACCGCACCTCCCGGTTTTTATTATGGGACAGGATGGAATCAACTACCGTTACCGGGTGACGCTTCTTGGTACTATCTCGACATTCTACCAGCGCCAAACGGTCTGCGGAAATTGGTTCTGACACGTTCCTATGATAATACGTCATGGATTGGTGTTATACACACTGACAATGTATTCAGGGGTTGGCGACAGCTGTTTACACAAAATGATTTTATGGCGCTCACATGGTATAACCTTCCGTTATTGAATGGAGCAAAGGCGTCAGGAAGAACACCGCAGTATACCCGCTGGGGAAACATCCTCATGCTAAAAGGTCACGTGGCGTGTGACCTCGGCGTTGACTTTGCACAATTGCCCGCGTCATATTCACCGTCAGACAAAAAGGCGGTCATGGCAACAGCATACGGAACGACAGGCTTCACAAAATTTTATATCAACACTGACGGTAAACTGGCGTTTGTCGGCTTTTCAGGAAACAATCAGTCCGCCGTGTCCAGTTGGTCATTAGACGCGGCAGTGCCTTACTAGGAGGGTTGGAGCAATGGAAATGATACAAGTATTCGTATATGATTCGGATTTCATCTTCGACTATCCTGAAATTGTTCCGGCTGATTCCGTACCGGATAATGCGACAACCGTACAGCCGCCGGGATATTGGCGGGCGCAATTTCAGAAGGATAGAAAACTATGGATTGAATCCGCTTCAGACGAACAAATAAATGAAATGAGACAACAAATGAGGGAGAGTGTAAAAGAATGAGTTTCATGGAGAATGTTGCAAGTGAAGCACAAAAATTATACGGTGTAAGTCGAGTTTTACCTTCAGTTATCACAGCACAAGCCATACATGAGTCAAATTGGGGCAAATCCGGGCTTGCTACGCGTGCAAATAACCTGTTTGGTATAAAAGGTATCGGGAACGCTGGAACCGTTCATATGGGCACGTGGGAGGTTTTAAACGGGGTCGATAAAACAATCAAAGCAGGGTTCCGGGCGTATAAGTCTGTTCGCGATTCTATCATAGAC
>NZ_JBHZAV010000423.1:0-1201 GCF_042754445.1 Embleya sp. NPDC059213 | reverse complement strand
GGGCCGGCGGAGGTGGGCCTGGTCCCACGGTCACCGGCGGCCGGGAGCCTTGGGTTTCCCGGCGAGACCCGGGTGTTGCTCGGCGGGAAAGGCGCCGGCAACGGCGGAGCGGGAGGGTGCTTGCGTCGGGTCCGCCGGGGAGCCTTTCCGAGTGGTTGGGTGTTCGCGGCCGGCGGTCGCGACTTGGTCGGGTTGGGCGCGGGTGGCTCAGTGCTAAACGGTCGGCGTGGGCCGGCGGAGATGGGCCCGGGTCCACGGTCACCGGCGGCCGGGAGCCTTGGGTTTCCCGGCGAGATTTGGTGTTGCTCGGCGGGAAAGGCGCTGGCAAGGGCGCGGAAAGAGGGCGGCCCGGCAAGGTCCGCCGAGGAGCCTTCCCGAGTGGGCCGGGTGTTCGCGGCCGGCGGTCGCGCCTTGGTCGGGTTGGGCGCGGGTGGCTCAGTGCTAAACGGTCGACGTGGACCGGCGGAGATCAGCCCGGTCCCACCGTCACCGGCGGTCAGGAGCCCTGGGTCTCCCGGCGAGATGTGGGCGTTGCTCGCCCGGAAAAGCGCTGGCAACGGCGGAGCGGGAGGGTGCTTTCGTCGGGTCCGCCGGGGGACCTTTCCGAGTGGGTCGGGGCGTTTCGGCGGGCGGTGGGTGTGTGGTGGCGGAAGAGGAGAGAAAAGCGGGCCGGCAGTGGGCGGTTCCGGTCGCCGGAGTGCGCAACCCGGCCCCCGGCACGCGCTCTCGCCGCCCGGTCACGTAAAACCCCAGGTCAGTGGACCCCCGGGTGCCGAAAGCCGTCTCGGGATCCGGATCGTGACCTTCAGGGCTCACGGCTGGCTCTCCGCCCGGCCGCGCCGACCCGAAACGCCCACCGAGAGCCATGACCCACGCGAAACCCGCCACCAGAGTGCGCAACCCCGCCTGCGGCACGCACCCCCGCCGGTCGGTCCCACAAAACCGCAGGTCAGTGGAACCCCGGGTGCGGGAAACCGTCTCGGGACCCGGGTCGCGACCCTTCAGGGCTCACGGACGGCTCTCCGCCCGGCAGCCCCGACCCCAAACGCCCACCGAGAGCCATGACCCACGCGAAACCCGCCACCAGAGTGCGCAACCCCGCCTGGGGCACGCACCCCCGCCGGTCGGTCCCACAAAACCGCAGGTCAGTGGAACCCCGGGTGCGGGAAACCGTCTCGGGATCCGGGTCGCGACCCTTCAG
>NZ_JBHZAV010000422.1:0-1236 GCF_042754445.1 Embleya sp. NPDC059213 | reverse complement strand
GCGTGTGAAGAATGCAACAGCGGCAAGGCGTCCGTAACGCCGGGCGCGGATGTAGTCGAGGACGTTGCCATGCGCTCACCACGGCGCCGTCCGGCCACCTCCCGACGCCGACCACGGGGGCAAACCGCCCGCGCGGCTCCTCCACCACACTCGAACATGCGTTCGCCTCGATGGAGCATCGTGGCGCAATGTCGGATTGTCTCCAGGGTTCGCTCTTCGACCAAAACGATGTCGTCCGAATCGGCGCACCGCAAGGCGTGCGCCGCACCATGCCCGGAACCGGCGCCTGGATCGACGAACCGGCGGGATGGGTTGCCGGCGCGGACACGTTGTTCGCCGCGCCGGCCGAGACGGTCCCCTGGCGGGCCGAGCGTCGGCGGATGTACGAGCGCGTCGTCGACGTTCCCCGCCTGCTCGCCCACTACGGGCCCGCCGACGACCTGCCGCACCGCTCCCTGTCCGACGCACGCGATCGGCTCTCCGAGCACCACGCGGCGGAACTCGGCGAACCCTTCGTCAGTGCGGGTCCGTGCCTCTACCGCGACGGCCACGACAGTGTCGCCTGGCACGGCGACCGCAACGGTCGGGGAGCCCGCGAGAACACCATGGTCGCGATCGTCTCGGTCGGCACCCCGCGTGATCTCCTGCTCCGCCCACGTGGTGGGGGCGCGGCCGTGCTGCGGCGCCCGCTCGGCCATGGCGACCTGATCGTGATGGGCGGTTCCTGCCAACGCACCTGGGAACACGCGATTCCCAAGACCGCCAGGGCCACCGGACCACGGATCAGCATCCAGTTCCGCCCGCACGGTGTCGGCTGAGCGGCCACCGCCATCCGCACGCACCCGACGGGTCAAGTCCGAAAACCGAAGAGTGCCGCGCGAGCCGACGGCGGAGTCTTTCCGGAAAAGGCCGCGCAAAACAGGGGCCTTTCCGTGAATGGGCGCGCCCGGCCGGGGCAGACGTGGGGCGGAGGTAAAAACAATGATTCCCCTTTTGGTCGTCCTGCTTCTCGCCCTGATCCTCTTCGGCGCCGGTTTCGCGCTCAAGGCACTGTGGTGGATCGCCGTCATCGTCCTGGTCCTGTGGGCCCTGGGCTTCGTCTTCCGCTCCGCCGGCACCGGTGGCAGGCGGGGCCGCTGGTACCGCTGGTGACTTTCCGGCAGGCACCGTCCCCGTGCCTGACGAGCAGCACCGCGACACCACGCATTCAAGGGCGGGGTGTGGTCCGCATCGAAT
>NZ_JBHZAV010000421.1:0-1278 GCF_042754445.1 Embleya sp. NPDC059213 | reverse complement strand
CCTTCCCGAGTGGGTCGGGCGTTCACGGCCGGCGGTTGCGTCTTGGTCGGCAGCGGATGGCTCAGTGCTAAACGGTCGGCGTGGACCGGCGGAGATCGGCCCGGTCCCACCGTCACCGGCGGCCGGGAACCCTGGGCACCCCGGCGAGACGCGGGTGTTGCTCGCCGGAAAGGCGCTGGCAACGGCGGAGCGGGCGGGCGGCCCGGTCGGGTCCGCCGGGGAGCCTTTCCGAGTGGGTCGGGCGTTCACGGCCGACGGTCGCGACTTGGTCGGCAGCGGATGGCTCAGTGCTAAACGGTCGGCCTGGACCGGCGGAGATCAGCCCGGTCCCACCGTCACCGGCGGCCGGGAGCCCTGGGTCTCCCGGCGAGACCTGGGCGTTGCTTGCCGGAAAGGCGCTGGCAACGGCGGAGCGGGAGGGCAGCCCGGTCAGGTCCGCCGGGGAGCCTTTCCGAGTGGGTCGGGCGGTTTCGGCGTGCGGTGAGCGGGGCGCGGCTGGAAGGGCTGCCGGTGAGGTGGGAGGGTCTCGATCCGGATGGTGGGACGCCTTCGGGCCCGCTGTTTCGCGCTGACCTGCGGTTTTGTGGGACCGGCCGGCAAGAGTGGGTGTCGCAGGCCGGGTTGCGCACTCCGGGGGCGGATTTCCGTGAGTCATGGCGCTCGGTGGGCGTTTCGGGTCGGCACCGCCGAGCGGAGAGCCATCCGCTAGCCCTGAAGAGTCACGACCCGGCCCCCGAAACGGCTCCCCGCACGCGAGGTTGCCCCTGACCTGCGGTTTTGCCTGACAAAGCGGCGAGAGCAGGTGCCGAGGGCCGGGTTGCGCACCCGGCAACCGAAACCACCCACTCACGGCCCGCTCTTCTCTTCCCCCTCCGCCACCACCCACCCACCGCCCGCCGAAACGCCCCGACCCACTCGGAAAGGCCCCCCGGCGAACCTCACCGGACCGCCCTCCCGCTCCGCCGTTGCCGGCGCCTTTCCCGCCGAGCAACACCCACGTCTCGCCGGGAAACCCAGGGCTCCTGACCGCCGGTGACCGTGGGACCGGGCCCACCTCCGCCAATCCACGCCGACCGTTTAGCACTGAGCCATCCGCTACCGACCAAAACAGGACCGCCGGCCGAAAACTCCCGACCCACTCGGAATGGCTCCCCGGCGAACCCAACCGGACGGCCCTCCCGCTCCGCCGTTGCCAGCGCCTTTCCCGCCGAGCAACACCCGCGTCTCGCCGGGAAACCCAAGGCTCCTGACCGCCGGCGACCACGGGACCAGGCCCAC
>NZ_JBHZAV010000420.1:0-1295 GCF_042754445.1 Embleya sp. NPDC059213 | reverse complement strand
GCCGGCGGTTGCGTCTTGGTCGGCAGCGGGTGGCTCAGTGCTAAACGGTCGGCGTGGACCGGCGGAGATCGGCCCGGTCCCACGGTCACCGGCGGTCAGGAGCCCTGGACTCCCCGGCGAGACGCGCGCGTTGCTCGGCGGGAAAGGCGCCGGCAACGGCGGAGCGGGAGGGCGGCCCGGTCAGGTCCGCCGGGGAGCCTTCCCGAGTCGGTCGGGCCGTTTCGGCGGGCGGTGGGTGTGTGGTGGCGTGAGGGTGAGGAGAAGAGCGGGCCGTGAGTGGGCGGTTCCGGTCGTCGGAGTGCGCAACCCGGCCCCCGGCACGCGCTCTCGCCGCCCGGTCACGTAAAACCCCAGGTCACTGGACCCCCGGGTCCGGGAAGCCGTCTCGGGATCCGGGTCGTGACTTTTCAGGCTCGCGGACGGCTCTCCGCCCGGGCGCGCCGACCCGAAACGCCCACCGAGAGTCATGACCCACGCGGATTCCGCCGCCGGGGTGCACACTCCGGCCCTCGGCACCCACTCTCGCCGTCCGCTCCCACAAAACCGCAGGTCAGCGGACCCTCGGGTGTGGGGAGCCGTCTCGGGGTCCGGGTCGTGACCCTTGAGGCTCGCGGGCGGCTCTCCGCCCGGCGGCTCCGACCGGAAACGCCCACCGAGAGTCATGACCCACGCGGATTCCGCCGCCGGGGTGCACACCCCGGCCCTCGGCACCCACTCTCGCCGTCCGCTCCCATAAAACCGCAGGTCAGTGCTAAACGGCGGGCCCGAAGGCGTCCCGCCATCCGGATCGAGACCTGCCCAACCCACTGGCAGCCCTTCCACACTGCGCACCCACCCCGAAACCCCCGCCGAAACGCCCCGACCGACTCGGGAAGGCTCCTCGGCGGACCTGACCGGACCGCCCTCCCTCCGCGCCGTTGCCAGCGCCTTTCCGGCGAGCAATGCCCGCGTCTCGCCGGGGAGCCCAGGGCTCCTGACCGCCGGTGACGGTGGGACCGGGCTGATCTCCGCCGGTCCACGTCGACCGTTTAGCACTGAGCCATCCGCTGCCGACCAAGACGCAACCGTCGGTCGCGCACGCCCGGCCCACTCGGGAAGGCTCCCCGGCGGACCCGACGAAGGCACCCTCCCGCTCCGCCGTTGCCAGCGCTTTTCCGGCGAGCAACACCCGGGTCTCGCCGGGGAATCAAAGGCTCCCGGCCGCCGGTGACGGTGGGACCGGGCCGATCTCCGCCGGTCCACGTCGACCGTTTAGCACTGAGCCACCCGCACCCAACCCGACCAAGACGCGACCG
>NZ_JBHZAV010000419.1:0-1391 GCF_042754445.1 Embleya sp. NPDC059213 | reverse complement strand
CGCTCTCGTGAACGCAAGCGGCGGGCGGCCTCCCCACCCGGGTGCCGATGACGAGGTCGGCGATGCGTGGGAATCGGACCGGCCCGATCGCACGTGCGGTCGGGCCCGTCGGGGTGCCGCCTGGCCGGTGCGTCCGACGTGGCCCGGCCGGCTCGCCGAACCACACGTGCCTCGTGGCCCGTTCGCCGCCCACGGTCACCGCGAGGCCCGTCGACGGGCCCCTGCCGGCGAACCCCGGCCCGCACTCGAACAGTCGCCCGGAGCCGAAGCCGATCGGAGGATCAACGCTCAGCCGGGCACACAACCGACGACATACTCACGCGGCCACCACACCCCGATGCACATTCCGCACCGCTACCCACCCCGCCCACCTGCACGCCTCAGGCACACGAGAGCGGCCCGCCTGCCGTCCGGTTCGCCGACCGTGGCGCACGGCCGACCGACGGCCGTATCCGCCCTGAAGCAAAGGCAGTTCCGAGCACACGGTTCCTCGGCCGACGGCATGCGGTGGGCCTGGCCGAATCGGGGTCGTTCCCGTCCCCGCTGTCGCCTCCGCGCCGCGCCCGGACCGTCTCCTCGAGCGTGCGGAGAGTCTGTGTACGTCGTGACGGTGGTGGTTGGAGCACCGACGACCCGCGGAGGAGCGCCCCCGTTGATCCCGCGCACGCCTCGGACCGGCGACGCGGATCCGGGCCTTCCGATCGCCGACCGGGCGTGATCCCTCCGATAGAGGAGGCCGTCGCACCACGGAGAGGTTGCACATGGCACGGCTTCGACGTCTCGACATGATTTCGATCCGAGTGCCGACGCCCGATCGCCGGCCCCTCCGTTTCCTGCACGCTCCAACGGGCAGCCAATGGTTGCGGGGTCCGCGCAACGCGTGTCCCGCGGTACCAATGCGACGGGAGGTTGGCATGTTCAGAGCCATCGGTGACGTTCTGGGGAAGATCGGGGGCGCGATCGCAACCGTCGTCACTTTGCCGTTCCGTGCCCTGGCCCGGTTGTTCGGCGGTGCGTCGGAGTCGACACGGGGGCGGCACTGAGCCGTGGCCCGATGCGCTCCTGTTCGAGGCAGGCGCGTCGCGCAGGACCGGGAAGTCCACCGAGACGAGGTCTGCGGCCTGTTGAAACCGCTACAGCAGCCGGCCTGGCGGTTGCCATTGGGCAACGCGGCAGGTCGGCCACTGTCTTGCCGGCGTCGCGCGCACGGCGCAGCCGGGTCGCTTCGGTGACGCGCCGGTAGATGGTGCGGCGGCCGTTCCGGGAGCGCGCGAGGTAGCCGGGACGCTCGCATGCGCAGCCGATCGTGTGGTGCGGCGCGGCAGGGGCAACGACGCATGTCGTCTTCGCAATGGCCGACGCCTGCGGTCGAGTCCCGTCGGGACTCGACC
>NZ_JBHZAV010000418.1:0-1405 GCF_042754445.1 Embleya sp. NPDC059213 | reverse complement strand
CACCGTTGAGCAACGGCACCCACAACTCGTAGGTGGACGCGTCGAACGCCGTCGGCGAGTGCACCAACACCCGCTCGTGCGCACCACCACGCCAGGTCCGAGCCGACGCCAACGCGACCACGTCGTGATGGGTGACCGCGATGCCCTTCGGCTCACCGGTCGAACCCGACGTGAACATCACATACGCCAGATCACGCGGGTGACAGGCGACGTCCGGGGCGGTGGAGCCGTGCTGCTCGCGATCCAGGGCACTCAACACGTCGGCGGACAACAGCAGCACCGCGTCGGTCCGGCGCCGGATCAGATCGACGCGGGAAGTCGGGAAACGCGGATCCAGGGGCACGTACACCGCACCGGCCTTGACCACCGCCAACACGGCCGCGACCAGGTCGGCGGAGCGTTCCAGCGCGACGGCGACGGTGTTCCCGGGGCGTACACCCCGACCGATGAGGGCGTGTGCCAGGCGGTTCGCCCGCTCGTCCAGTTCCCGGTAGGTCACGGCGGTGCCGTCGCCGGCCACGGCCACCGTGTCCGGCGCGGCCCGCACCCGCTCGGCGAAGAGTTCGGGGAGGGCGCGCCACGGCACGGCGTCGTCTTTCGCGTCGGGTTCCGCGGTACCGGGCCGCAGTTCGCGTCGCTCGTCCGGGGAGAGCAGGTCGATGCGGCCGATGGGTGCGTGGGGATCGGTCACGGCCGCCCGAAGCAGGCGGGTCCATCGTGCGATCAGCGCGTCGACGGTCTGTCGTTCGAACAGGTCGGTGGCGTATTCGACCAGGCCGGCCAAACCGGCCGGATCGCCGTTCGGGCCGTACTGCTCCGCCAGGCTGATCGTGAGGTCGATCCGGGCGGTTTCGGTCGTCACCGGCTCGGGGGCGGTGCGCAACCCCGGCAGGGCGAGGTCGCCCATCGGCGCGTTCTGTAGCGCCAACAGGGTCTGGAAGAGGGGATGGTGTGCCAACGTCCTGACCGGGTTGAGCTCTTCCACCAGATGCTCGAAGGGGATGTCCTGGTGTGCGTAGGCGGTCAGCGCGTTCTCCCGGACCCGGCCGAGGAGTTCCGCGAAGGACGGATCCCCGGAGGTATCGGTCCGCAGGACCAAGGTGTTGACGAAGAACCCGACCAGGTCGTCGAGGGCCTGGTCGGTACGCCCGGCGATGGGACTGCCGAGGGGAATGTCGGTACCCGCACCCAGACGCGTGAACAGCGCGGCCAGTCCCGCATGCAGCACCATGAACAGACTCGCACCGTGTGCCGCAGCCAACTCACGCAGACCGCGATGCAGCGCCGCGTCGAGGTGCACCGAAATCGTGTCGCCGCGCAGTGACGCCACGGCCGGGCGGGGGTGGTCGAACGGCAACGCGAGCCGATCCGGCAGACCCGCCAACTCCCGCCTCCAATACGCGAG
>NZ_JBHZAV010000417.1:0-1427 GCF_042754445.1 Embleya sp. NPDC059213 | reverse complement strand
GGATGGCCTTGTGCTAAACGGTCGGCGTGGACCGGCGGAGGTGGGCCCGGTCCCAGGGTCACCGGCGGTCAGGAGCCCTGGACTTCCCGGCGAGAGGTGGGCGTTGCTCACCGGAAAAGCGCTGGCAACGGCGGAGCGGGTGGGTGCTTTCGTCGGGTCCGCCGGGGAGCCTTTCCGAGTGGGTCGGGTGTTCGCGGCCGGCGGTCGCGTTTTGGTCGGCGGCGGGTGGCTTTGTGCTAAACGGTCGGCGTGGATTGGTGGAGGTGGGGCCGGTCCCGGGGTCGCCGGTGGCCGGGAGCCTCGGGTTTCCCGGCGAGAGGTGGGTGTTGCTCGGCGGGAAAGGCGCTGGCAACGGCGGAGCGGGAGGGCGGTTCGGCAAGGCTCGCCGGGGAGCTTTTCCGAGTGGGTCGGGCTGTTTCGGGTTGTGGTGGGTGTGTGGTGGCGGAAGGGGAGAAGAAGAGCGTGTCGTGGGTGGGCGGTTTCGGTCGCCGGGGCGCACAACCCGGCCCTCGGCACGCGCTCTCGCCGCTCGGTCCCACAAAAGCGCAGGTCAGCGGGACCCCGGGTGCGGGAAGCGGTCTCGGGATCCGGGTCGTGACCCTTCCGGGCTTGCGGACGGCTCTTCGCCCGGCGGTGCAGACCCGAAACGCCCACCGAGAGCCATGACCGTGTTGGATTGGCTGCTTGCGCGCGCAACCCGGCCCTCGGCACCTGCTTTTCGCCGCTCGGTCCCACAAAGCCGCAGGTGAGTGGAACCCCCGGGTGCGGGAAGCCGTCTCGGGATCCGGGCCGTGACCCTTCCGGCTCACGGGTGGCTCTTCGCCCGGCGGTGCAGACCCGAAACGCCCACCGAGAGGGCACAGCGCAGGGAGAGTCCGCCGCCGGGGTGCGCAACCCGGCCCTCGGCACCTGCTTTCGCCGCTCGGTCCCACAAAAGCGCAGGTCAGCGCGAAACAGCGGGTCCGAAGGCGTCCTGCTATCCGGATCGAGACCCTCCCAACCCACCGGCAACCCTTTCACCCGCGCACCCACCCCGAAACGCCCGCCGAAACGCCCCGACCCACTCGGGAAGGCTCCCCGGCGGACCCGACCGGGCCGCCCTCCCTCCGCGCCGTTGCCAGCGCTTTTCCGGCGAGCAACACCCGCGTCTCGCCGGGGAGTCCAGGGTTCCCGGCCGCCGGTGACCGTGGGACCGGGTCCATCTCCACCAGCCCACGTCGACCGTTTAGCACAAGGCCATCCGCTGCCGACCAAGACGCGACCGCCGGCCGCGAACGCCCGGCCCACTCGGAAACGCTCTCCGGCGAACCCAACCGGACCGCGCACCCGCTCCGCCGTTGCCAGCGCTTTTCCGGCGAGCAACACCCGCGTCTCGCCGGGGAGTCCAGGGTTCCCGGCCGCCGGTGACCGTGGGACCGGGTCCATCT
>NZ_JBHZAV010000416.1:0-1471 GCF_042754445.1 Embleya sp. NPDC059213 | reverse complement strand
CTCGCGTATTGGAGGCGGGAGTTGGCGGGTCTGCCGGATCGGCTCGCGTTGCCGTTCGACCACCCCCGCCCGGCCGTGGCGTCACTGCGCGGCGAGCACATCGCCATCGAAATCGATGCCCCGCTGCACGCCGCCCTGATCGACCTCGGCCGCTGCCATGGCGCGAGTCCGTTCATGGTGCTGCATGCCGGACTGGCCGCGCTGTTCACGCGTCTGGGTGCGGGTACCGACATTCCCGTCGGCAGTCCCATCGCCGGGCGTACCGATCAAGCCTTGGACGACCTGGTCGGGTTCTTCGTCAACACGCTGATCCTGCGGACGGACACCTCGGGTGATCCCAGCTTCGCGGAACTCCTCGGCCGGGTCCGGGAGAACGCGCTGACCGCCTACGCACACCAGGACATCCCCTTCGAGCACCTGGTGGAGGAACTCAACCCCGCCAGGACATCGGCACACCACCCCCTGTTCCAAACGGCGCTGGTGCTGCACGGCGCGCCCTGGGACGACCTGGCCCTGCCCGGGCTGCAGGCGACCGCGACACCCGTACACACTGGCACCGCCAAGTTCGACCTGAGCCTCCACCTGTTCGAGCGGTTCGGCGCGGTCGGCGAGCCGGCGGGGATGACCGGCGTGGCCGAGTACGCGACCGACCTGTTCGGCCGCGCCACCGTGGAGGTGATGGTCGCGCGGTGGCTTCGGCTGCTGCGCGCCGTCACCGAGGCTCCCGACGCGCCGATCGGCGGCGTCGACGTGCTCTCCGCCGAGGAACGCCACCAGTTGGTCGTTGCGGCCGGGTCGGAAGCGGCGGAGGTCCCGGAAGGGACGATCCCGGCACTGTTCGCGGCGCGAGTGAGCGCCAACCCGGACGCGGTGGCCGTGGTGAGCGGGGAGGAGGAACTGAGCTACGACGAGCTGAATGCTCGTGCCAATCGGCTCGCACACGCGTTGATCGCCCGCGGCGTCGGCCCCGAGGACGTCGTCGCGCTCGCCCTGCCTCGCTCCGTCGAACTGGTCACCGCGATCCTGGGGGTGCTCAAGGCCGGCGCCGCCTACCTCCCCATCGACCCGCGATACCCGGCGGCACGAGTGCGCTTCATGCTGGACGACGCCCACCCCGCGTTGCTGCTCACCGGCTCGGATACCGACGCGATCCGCACCCTCACCGGCCCGGGCCTGCCGCGCCTGGTCCTGGGTCACGAGGAGACCGAGCGGGAACTCGCCGAATCCCCCGACACCGATCCTGCCGATGCGCACCTCCGTGCGCCGCTGCTCGATCGGCAACCGGCGTATGTGATGTTCACGTCGGGTTCGACGGGTGAGCCGAAGGGCATCGCGGTCACCCATCACGACGTGGTCGCGTTGGCATCGGCCCCGATCTGGCGTGGTGGTGCGCACGAGCGGGTGTTGGTGCACTCGCCGACGGCGTTCGACGCGTCCACCTACGAGTTGTGGGTGCCGTTGCTCAACGGTG
>NZ_JBHZAV010000415.1:0-1513 GCF_042754445.1 Embleya sp. NPDC059213 | reverse complement strand
CGGCACGGTGCTCGACCTCGCCCACCACGGGGCCGGCGTCCCGGTGGCCCTGGTCGCCGGCTCGGTCGCCGTGCCGCCACCGCCCGGTGTCGTCGCCACCACCGACCTGACCCGCCTCGCCGGGTCGGCGGCCGCGGCCCGGACCGAGGCCGCGCACTGGCTCGATCGAGCCGGCGCCGCGCTGGCCGGCCGCTTCGACGTCGACGGCGCGGTCCGACGCCGCTGACGGGCCCGGCTAGGCTGGGTGGACAATGAACCGTTTCTCTGCGCCTTCCGGCGAGTTCGAGCTCACCCGTTACCCCGAGGATCCCCGCGACCTGTTGCGCGCGTGGGACGCGGCCGACGAGTACGTGCTGCGGCACCTCGCCGGGATCGACGACGACAAGCCGACGGACCTGTCCGGCCGCGTCGTGGTGGTGGGCGACCGGTGGGGTGCGCTGGTCACCGCCCTGGCCGAGTCCCGGCCGGTACAGATCAGCGACTCCTTCCTCGGCCAGGAGGCCACCCGCGCCAACCTGGCGCGCAACGAGGCGGACCCGCACTGGGTCGAGCTGCTGTCCACCCGGGACGCGCCGCCGGAGCGCATCGACGTGCTGATCGTCCGGGTCCCGAAGAACCTGGCCCTGCTGGAGGACCAGCTCCACCGGCTCGCGCCGGGCGTGCACGCGGACACGGTGGTCGTCGGCACCGGGATGACCACCGAGATCCACACCTCCACGCTCAAGCTGTTCGAGCGCCTCATCGGCCCGACCCGGACCTCGCTCGCGGTGAAGAAGGCGCGGCTGATCTTCGCCACGCCCGACCCCACGCTCCCGCGGACCGCGAGCCCGTGGCCGCGCAGCTACGCGCTGCCCGCCGACGTCGGCGCGGGGTCCGGGATCGTGGTCACCAACCACGCGGGCATCTTCTGCGCCGACCGGCTCGACATCGGTACCCGTTTCCTGCTGCGCAACCTCCCGCGCCGCACCGGTCGCGACCGGGTGGTGGACCTGGGCTGCGGCAACGGTGTGGTGGGTACGGCGGTGATGCTGGCCAATCCGCGCTCGGACGTGTTGTTCGTGGACGAGTCGCATCAGGCCGTGGCGTCGGCGCGGGCCACGTTCGAGGAGAACCTGGGTTCGGACGCGGGTGCCGAGTTCATGGTGGGCGACGGTCTGACGGACGTGGCCCCCGAGAGCGTCGACCTGGTCCTGAACAACCCGCCGTTCCACACCCATCGGGCCACCACCGAGGCCATCTCGTGGCGGATGTTCGCCGGTTCGCGCGCGGCGCTGCGCGCGGGCGGCGAACTGTGGGTGATCGGCAATCGGCACCTGGGCTACCACGTGAAGCTGCGCCGGTTGTTCGGCAATTGCGAGATCGTGGCGAGCGACCCGAAGTTCGTGGTCCTGCGGGCCGTCAAGAACTGACGGGTCCGAACCGGGAGTTCCCGGGGACGAGCACCGCATCGCAGAGTCCCCGGGCCGCTCCCGGACCACGCGCCGCGCCCCGGGCGCAGGGCGTGGTCCGGGAG
>NZ_JBHZAV010000414.1:0-1518 GCF_042754445.1 Embleya sp. NPDC059213 | reverse complement strand
GGCCCTGACCCTCCGGGCTCACGGACAGCTCTCCACCCGGCCGCGCCGACCCGAAACGCCCACCGAGAGCCCTGACCCACGCGAAATCGGCCGCCTGCGTGCGCAACCCGGCCCTCGGCACCTGCTCTCGCCGCTCGGTCCCACAAAACCGCAGGTCAGAGGACCCCCGGGTGCGGGCAGCCGTCTCGGGATCCGGGCCGTGACCCTCCGGGCTCACAGACGGCTCTCCACCCGGCCGCGCCGACCCGAAACGCCCACCGAGAGCCATGACCCACGCGAAATCGACCGCCTGCGTACGCCACCCGGCCCCCGGCACCTGCTCTCGCCTGCCGGTGCACAAAACCGCAGGTCAGCCCGAAACAGCGGGTTCGAAGGCGTCCCGCGATCCGGATCGAGACCCGCCCAACCCACGGGCGGCCTTTCCGCCCGCGCACCCACCCCACAACGCCCGTCGAAACGGCCCCACCCACTCGGGAAGGCTCCCCGGCGAACCTCACCAGGCTCCCCTCCCGCTCCGCCGTTGCCAGCGCCTTTCCCGGCGAGCAACGCCCGCGTCTCGCCGGGGAACCCAGGGCTCCTGACCGCCGGTGACCTGAGGTTTCCCCCTGATGATGGACACCCCGACACTTGGATCGTGGGGTCCAGGAAGGGAATGTTCAGGTGGGACGTCCGAGGAAGTTCACGGATGAGTTCAAGCGGGATGCGATCGCGACGTGTCGTGCGGAGGGGGAGGGCCGCTCGTTCGACGTGATCGGTGTCGAGTTGGGGGTCAACGGGGAGACCCTGCGCGGCTGGGTGCGTCAGGCGGAGGCCGACGAGGGCGAGCGCGCCGACCGGCTGACCACGGTCGAGCGCGCGGAGCTCGCCCGGCTGCGCAGGGCCGAGCGCGAGTGGCAGCTCGAGCGGGACATCCTGCGCAGGGCCGCCGCGTATTTCGCACGGGAGATGAAGTGAGACGCCTCCGCTGGGCCTTCATCTCCGCCCACCGTGCCGAGTTCGGGCGTCCAGCGGTTGTGCCGGGTGCTGGGCGTGTCCCGCAGCTCCTACTACGCGTGGTCGGCCGGGGACACCGCCCGCCGGGCACGGGTCGCGGCCGACGTCGAGGCCGTCGAACGGATCCGCGTCGTCCACACCGCCTCCCGCCACACCTACGGCGTCCCCCGGATCACCGCCGAGTTGCGCGCGAGCGGACACACGATCAACCGCAAGCGTGTCGCCCGTCTGATGCGCGAGGCCGGGATCGTGGGCCGTCACCTGCGCAGACGCGTGCGCACCACCGTGGTCGACCGGTCCGCGAGAGCGGCCCCGGACCTGGTCCGCCGCGACTTCACCGCGAAGGCTCCCGACACGAAATGGGTCGGCGACATCACCCACCTGCCGGTCGGCGACGGGTGGCTCTACCTCGCCACCGTGATCGATCTGCACTCGCGGCGGTTGATCGGTTGGTCGATCGCCGACCACACGCGGGCGGGACTGGTCGTGGACGCGTTGGAGGCGGCCGTCGGCACCCGGGGCGGG
>NZ_JBHZAV010000413.1:0-1671 GCF_042754445.1 Embleya sp. NPDC059213 | reverse complement strand
GACTCTGTCGCGAGTTTGGTGAAACACGAGATGTGGATCTTCAGTGGCAGAGAAGAATGCGCTTGCGAAGGAGGTCGGGCTTGGCCCGGCCGTACATCTGACGCTTGAGCATTTTGATCCGGTTGACGTGTCCTTCGACGGGGCCGGAGTTCCAGTGCAGGCTGAGGCCGGCCATGACGGCGTCCCAGTCCTTGCGTAGGCCGGTGGCGAATCCGCGGAGTTCGGGCAGGTCGCCGACTTCGGCGTCGGTGGTCCACTGCTCGAGCTTCTCCTGTCCGCGGAGGTGGACGAGGATGTCGGCGAACCGGGCGATCAGGTCGCACGCGGCGTCGAGATCGGGGCAGCGGTCGCGGACTTCCTTGAGGGTGACTCGGTCGTCCTCGGTGCGGTTGTCGGGGTGGGTGAGGACGGCGGTGGTCACCTCGCGGGCCTTGGGGACCGGGGGCCGGGTGGTGGGATGGTTGTTCCTTTTGAGGTCGTGGACGAAGCGTCGGACGGTGCGTTCGCTGACGGCCAGGCCGCGCTCGCGAAGTTCCCGGTGGAGGCGGTCGGAGCTGGTGCAGCCCTCGGAGAAGCGGGCGATCAGGTAGGTGGTGTGATCGTCGAGGAGGCTACGGCGGCCGGTCGGGCTGCCGGTGACCAGTTCTTCCGGGTCCTTGGCGCGCATGAACCTGCGGACGGTCTTGGGGTCCCAGCCGAGTTCGGCGACGATCCCGGTGTGGTTGACGCCCTTGGCCATGAGCGCGTGCACGGCCGCATGTCGTTCGCGGGCCTGCTGTGCGCGGACGCCTTCGGGCTTGTCCGGCAATACGGCCGGCTCCTTCTCCGGCGTCGGTGGGGACCATTGCGGGCGGAGCCGTTTGACCAGGCGTTCCGTGGCTTCGCCGAGGTTCTTCCAGAGATGGAAGCGGTCTGCGACTTGGGTGGCGGTGCCGGCTCCGCGGTCGGCGCCCTCGGCGTAACAGTGGGCGCGGTCACGGCAGATGATCTCGGTGCCGGGGTGGGCGGTGAGCCAGTCGGCCAAGGAGTCGGCGGAGCGTTCGGGCAGAACGTCGACGGGGCGCCGACTGTCCATGTCGATCAGGATCGTTCCATAGTTGTGGCCACGCTTGAGTGCGAAGTCGTCGACGCCCAGGGCTCGCACCGGCTGCGGCTCCGGGTCGGGCAGCGCGCGGATGAGCCGCAGCAACGCGTCCTTGCCGACGCCGATCGCCTGCAGTTCGGCGAGCCGGGCACCCGCCCGGCCGCCGAGTGCCAGGGCGATTGCCTCACGAATCGTGCGCAACGACAGGGTGCTGCGGCCGTGGCGGAAGGTCAGGTCGGGGATCTGCTCGGCGAAGGTCTTCTTCACGCAGCCGGTGCTGTCGCAGAAGAAGCGGCGGACCCGCAGGTGAAGAACGCACTGCTGGTTCGAGACCGCAGTATCGGAGATCCTGCGCTCGTACCGGCTGTGCACTCGTATCGACTCCGTGCCGCAGCCCGGGCAGATCGCCGACGGCTCCCGGCCTCGCGCCTGGATCCGGACCGTACGGCCCGTGACCCGGACGGACTCGACATGCAGGCGCACGAAGTGTGGGAACAGGACGGCGAGAAGATCGGCAACGGACACTCGGAATCATCACGAGCCGCCAAGATCCACATCTCGTGTTTCACCAAACTCGCGACAGAGCC
>NZ_JBHZAV010000412.1:0-1698 GCF_042754445.1 Embleya sp. NPDC059213 | reverse complement strand
CGTGTTCGGTGATCAGGTGGCGGGCGAACAGGGCGCCGAGGGCGCCGGTTCCGCCGGTGATCAGGACCGTGCCCTCCGGCGCCAACTCCGGCCCGACGGTGTCCACTACGGACTGCGGCGCCAGGCGTGGCACGGTCACCGCGCCGGCGCGTATCGCGACCTGGTCGTGGCCCGCCGCCAGCACCGCGGGCAGGACCGCGAGCGAGGCCGGGTCGTCGTCCACGTCCGCGAGTACGATCCGGTCGGGGTGTTCCGACTGCGCCGAGCGCAGCAGGCCCCACACCGCGGCGCCCACCAGATCCGGGGCGGCGTCCGGGCCGGCCGACACCGCGCCGCGGGTCACCGCGACCAGGCGGCCGGCCGTGAAACGCTCGTCGACCAGCCATTCCCGGACCAGTTCCGCCGCCGCGACGACGGTGTCGTGCACCGCTGCGACGACGTCGCCGGTCTCGGCGACCTCGCCGTCCACGCCGGCCGGGCGGCCGGCGTGGACGGTGACCAGCACGTCGGCACCGGCCGCCTCCGCCAACGTCTCGCGGCGGTCGACCGTCAACACCTCGTCGATCGACCGGTCGGGGGTCGCGCCCAGCAGGGCCCACTGCCCGGCCTGTCCGGTCGGGCTCACCTCCACCCCGACCCAGTCCACCGCGAACAGGGAGCCGGCCGTCTCGTCCCGCGCCGCCGGAGCGTCGGCCGACACCGGGCGCGCCTCCACCGATCGCACCTCGGCGACCGGTTGCCCCGCCTCGTCGGCGAGTTGCACCCGGCACGCGGTCGCTGCGGCGGCATCGCCGTCGATGACCACCCGGACCCGCAGCGCGGTCGCCCCGGTGGCGTAGAGGCTGATCCCGTTCCACACGAACGGCAACAGCAGCGTGAAGTCATCGCCCGCATCGGCGATCGCGGCGAAGACCCGGGGGTGGATGGCCGCGTCGAACAGGGCGGGGTGAATCCCGAATCCGGTCGTGTCCGTGTGTTCCGGCAGCGCGACCTCGGCGAAGAACTCGGCCCCGTCGGCGCCGTCGCGGCGCCACAACGTGTGCAAACCGCGGAACATCGGGCCGTACACGTAGCCGTGGTCCGCGAGCCGCTCGTAGAACCCGTCCGTCGCCAGCGGAACGGCGCCGGCCGGCGGCCATTCGCTCAGCTCGAAACGTGGTTCCGGCGCCGAGGGGGCCAACAGGCCGGTGGCGTGGCAGATCCACTCCTGATCGCTCTCCCGGCAGGAATGGATCGCGAACGCCCGGTGCCCGGTTTCCTGCAACTCGTTCACCACGAGCTGGACCCGCACGCCGCCGGTCGCCGGGAGGACCAGCGGCGCGGTGACCACCATCTCGGTCACACCGGCGCAGCCGACCTCGTCGCCGGCCCGGATCGCCATGTCGATCAACGCGGTGCCCGGCACCAACGCCCGGCCACCCAGCTCGTGTTCGGCGACCCAGGCGTGCGTCCGGGCCGAGAGGCGACCGGTGAACACCACCTCGTCGGCGCCGGCGATCCGCACCACCGCGTCCAGCATGGGGTGGCTCGCGGCCGCCTGCCCGGCCGAGACGGCGTCGCCCGACGACGACTGCGCCAGCCAGTAGTTCCGGTGTCGGAAGGGGTAGGTGGGCAGGTCGGTCAGGGTCGCGGCGGTCCCGGTGAACAGGCGGGACCAGTCGACGGTGTGGCCGGCGGTGTGCAGGTGGGCCAACGCGG
>NZ_JBHZAV010000411.1:0-1709 GCF_042754445.1 Embleya sp. NPDC059213 | reverse complement strand
GTCCTGGGGCGCGGCCGCACACCGGCCGGAATCGTGCGGGGTTGCGCGGAAACTGCGCGGGACTTGTGCGGGACGTGCGCGGGACGTGCGCTCGATGCCGCCCCAGGACCGGGGGCGGCTCGTAGTGTGGGCGGTATGCGAGTTCTTCTCACGTCCGACACGCACGTACCCCAACGCGCCAAGGCCGTTCCCGAGCGCCTGCTCGCCGAGTTGGCGACGGTCGACGTGGTGATCCACGCGGGTGACTGGGTCGACGGGGTCGCGCTGGACTTGTTCGAGGCGCACTCGCGTCGCGTGATCGGCGTCTACGGCAACAACGACGGCCCGGATCTGCGCAGCCGGTTGCCCGAGGTGGCCCGGGTCGAACTGGGCGGCGTGCGATTCGCCGTCGTTCACGAAACGGGCCCGGCGGAGGGCCGGGAACGCCGGTGCGCGGCCCGGTATCCGGACGTGGACGTCCTGGTGTTCGGCCACAGCCACATCCCCTGGGACACCGTCACCGACTCCGGACTGCGCCTGCTCAACCCCGGCTCACCCACCGACCGACGCCGCCAACCACATCACACGTACATGACCCTGACGGCCGACGCGGGCAAGATCACCGACGTGGTGCTGCACGACCTGGACTGATCGCCTGCGGCCGATTCGGGATGGTTCGTCAACAAACTTCTTCCGCTTCCACAGCCCGAGACGGTGCATCCCTTACGTACTGTGCGGAGCGGCCGAGCGCGCCGCCGGCCCGGTGTCCGACCTCGCCGACACCGGGCGCGCGTACGACTACACCCACTATCCCGCCGGTGAGCAGACCGCGTTGTGTCCACGGTCGCCGGGCGCGCGGAGGCCGATTGGGAACGGGGTCTTGGTCTGTTGCCGGTCGACCGAATCGGGTGGGCGTGAGAGGCGGCCTTCTGCTCGCGCGCGAAGCGGGCACGGTTCCGGTGCGAGGGCCGAACGGACCGGGTCTGCGCCGAGCACGGCTCCCGGTGGATCACACGAGGGGCGACGGCCTTGGTCTATACGTCGAGCGCACGGTATCCGACGGACGGGCGCAGCGATCGGATGCGTGGTGATCGAATTCGGCTTATGGGGTTGGGTGTTGGTGGGGTGGAGTGGGCTGGGCTGGGGTGCGGGTGGCTTTGTGTGTTCGCGGCCGGCGGTCGCGTCTTGGTGGGCAGCGGGTGGCTCAGTGCTAAACGGTCGGCGTGGGCCGGTGGAGGTGGGCCCGGTCCCGGGGTCGCCGGTGGCCGGGAGCCCTGGGTTCCCCGGCGAGACGCGGGCGTTGCTCGGCGGGAAAGGCGCTGGCAACGGCGCGGAAGGGTGGGCGGCTCGGTCAGGTCCGCCGGGGAGCCTTCCCGAGTGGGCCGGGCGTTCGCGGCCGGCGGTCGCGTCTTGGTCGGCAGCGGGAGGCTTTGTGCTAAACGGTCGGCGTGGATTGGTGGAGATCAGCCCGGTCCCACGGTCACCGGCGGTCAGGAGCCCTGGGTTCCCCGGCGAGACGCGGGCGTTGCCTGCGGGGAAAGGCGCTGGCAACGGCGGAGCGGGAGGGGAGCCCGGTCAGGTCCGCCGGGGAGCCTTCTCGAGTGGGCCGGGTGCTTTGTGGCCGGCGGTCGCGTCTTGGTCGGCAGCGGGTGGCTCAGGGCTAAACGGTCGGCGTGGGCTGGTGGAGGTGGGCCCGGTCCCACGGTCGCCGGCGGTCAGGAGCCCTGAGA
>NZ_JBHZAV010000410.1:0-1743 GCF_042754445.1 Embleya sp. NPDC059213 | reverse complement strand
CCCGCGCCCCCCCCCCCCCCCCCCCGCGGCTACGCCGATCGCGAACGCGCGGAGAACGCGCTGTTCCGAAACAGACGACGCGGTGATGATGGGCCCGCGCATGTGCGCGACTCGCATCGGACCGGGCCGGACCTCGGTCGGCCCGTACCCCGGTGCCGTGCCTCGGCTCCCCGATGAGCGCACCCGGACCCACGAAAGCGAACGAATGAGACCCTCCTCGGCTCCCGGCGACGCCGATCGAGGCGACGCCGCGATACCGGCGCCGCCCTCACCGACGGACCCCGCCCACCGGCCCGCCCTCGAAGCCACCGAAATCCCCGTCGGAACCGCCACCGAAGTCCCCCTGGAAACCACCGACGAAATCCCGATCCGACTCCCGCACGACCCCGCCGAAGCACCCGCCCAGGCCGAGCGGCCCACCGGCGTGACGCCGATCGAGTTGTTCTTCGACCTCGTCTTCGTCTTCGTACTCACCCAGGCCACCCACCAGGTGGAGTCCCACCCGGGCTGGAGCGGGTTGCTCCAGGGCATGTTGCCGCTGGCGGCGATGTGGTGGATGTTCGGCGCGTTCAGTTGGTTGACCAACGCGGTCCGGCCGGACGCGACCGCGGTGCGGCTGTTGCTGGCGCTGACGATGACCTCGTTCTTCGTGATGGGCCTGGATCTGCCCTACGCGTTCGACCCGGACGGCTGGGCGTTCGGCCTCGCGTTCCTGGTCGCGGTCGGGATGCACGTCGCGCTGTTCCTGACCGCGGCAGAGCCCTCGGCCCGCTCCGGGATCGTGCGGCTCGCGCCGTTCAACGCGGCCGGCGGGCTGCTGATCCTGATCGCCCCGCACCTGCCCGACGCCGGCACCTGGGCGTGCTGGGCGGCGGCCGTCGCCGTGTTGTACCTGTCCATGGTGATCGGACGCGTTCGCGGCTTCGTGGTCGAGCCGCACCACTTCGTCGAGCGACACGGACTGATCATCCTGATCGTGCTCGGCGAATCGGTGGTGGCCGTCGGAATCGGCGCGGGTGGTCGGCCGGTCGACTGGAGGCTCGCGGGGGGCATCCTGCTCGGCATCGCGGTCGCCACCGGCATCTGGTGGACGTACTTCGGCGGCGACGACGAACGCACCGTACGGGCCATGTCGGACGCGTCCGTGGAGCGTCGGCAGATGCTCGGCTACGTGGCGTTCGGCCTGGCGCACGCGGTGATGATCGCCGGCATCGTGCTGGTCGCGGCGGGCATCTCGGACGGCATCCACCACCTGGGCACCGACACCAACCGCTGGTGGCTGGGTGCCGGCGTGGCAACCTTCCTGCTCGGCCACGCCTGGCACCGCCACGTCCTGGGCACCGGACCGGTCGCCGCGCAGATCACCGCCGCCGTCGTGGTGATCCCGCTGACCGCATCGCTGGCCGGCGCGGGTTGGGCCGCACTGACCGCCGCCACGCTGGTGCTGACCGCCATGACCGTGACCGAACACCTGCGCCAAACCCGCCCGACCCGGACCCCGGAGGTGCGCCCCACACCCGCGGCGGCTTGACCGACCGGGCCGCAGCGTGCTGTCGGCGAAGCAGGGTGACCCCGCGGTGTGGGGCCACGGGGTGGACCACTCGTGGTCGGGCGCGGAGGAATCGGTGGTGCCGACGGTGCGTCGGCCGTCCGTACCGGGCTATCGGGTGGACGAACTCACCTGAACCACGCACCGACCGCCACACCGGTAGCAACGGCCGAAGCCGCCGCACCGAAGTCGCC
>NZ_JBHZAV010000409.1:0-1746 GCF_042754445.1 Embleya sp. NPDC059213 | reverse complement strand
CTTGGGTTCCCCCACCCCCCCCCACAAAACCACCTTTATTTGGTTCATTGACATTCTTATTGGTTTTAAAATTTTTGTTTTGTTTTCAACAATTGGGGGGGGGGCCCGCCGGCCCCCCCGGGGGGGGCCGCCGAACGCTCGGCCGCGTAGCGGTCCCGCAGGGAAGGAAGGGCACGCGTGGCCGGCATTGGGGCACCTCGCGTGCTTGTGGACGGGGCGCTCGTCGGCCCGGCCGAAGTGGGTGTGGAGCAGGGGCGGATCATCGGCGTGACCGAGGGCCCCGGCGGTCCCGACACCATCCGACTGCCGCACGGTGTACTCACCCCGGGTCTGATCGACATCCAGCTCAACGGCGCGTTCGGACACGACTTCGTGGCCGCCGACGCGACCGCGTGGCGCGAGGTCGCCGCGAAGCTCCCGTCGACCGGGGTCACCGCGTTCTGCCCGACCTTCATCACCGGCGACCTGGACACGCTCACCGCGGCCCTCGTGCGGGCCGCCGAACTGCGCGCCAAATTCGCCCTGGAGCCCATCGCGCGCGACCTGGGCGTGCACCTGGAGGGGCCGTTCCTGTCCCCGGCCCGGGTCGGCACCCACCCGCCGCAGTACCTGCGTGAGCCCACCCCCGAGCTGGTCGACCGCCTGCTGCTGGACGACGCGGTCCGCGAGGCACTCACCCTGATCACCCTGGCACCCGAACTTCCCGGTGCGCTCGAGGCCATTCGGCGCATCGTCGCCACGGGGATCCGAGTCTCGGCCGGACACACGGACGCGACCGCCGCCGAGATGTCCGCCGCCGCGGACGCGGGCGCGACCATGGTCACCCACCTGTTCAACGCGCAACGCGGTCTGGGCCACCGCGAACCGGGCGTGGTCGGCGCGGCGTTGAGCGACCCGCGGCTGACCCCCGGCCTGATCGCGGACCTGCACCACGTGGTGGGCCCGGTCTGCTCGCTGGTCCTGCGCGTCGCCGGCGAGCGCACCGCCCTGGTCACCGACGCGATGGCCGCCGCGGGCATGCCCCCGGGCCGCTACCGCCTCGGCGACGTCGACGTGACCCTGGTCGAGGGCGACGTCCCGCGCAACCTGGACGGCACGATCGCCGGCTCCGCCCTGACCCTGGACCTCGCCGTCCGCAACCTGATCGCCCTGGGCAACCCCCCGGCCCGAGTCCTCACCTGCGCCACCCGAGTCCCCGCCGACGCCCTCGGCCGCCCCGACCTGGGCCGCCTCTCCCCCGGCACCGCCGCCGACCTGGTCTGGTGGAGCGACGACTGGCAAATCCTGAAGACCTGGGTGGGCGGCGTGGTCGCCTACGAGGCCGACATCTGACACACGACCCCGAACGGGCGAGCGCCGCGAAGGGGCTTCACGGCGGCGCTGGGTCGCGAGCCGGCCCGACACGCGCCCGGCGTCGAGCCCGACAGGTGGGCCCGGGTCGCGAGGGCAACGACACACGAGCCCAACCCGACACATGGGCCGGGCTCGCGACCGCAGCGAGCGGGAAGGCCCCGGTCGCAAGCCGAACCCTGCACCCGGTCCGGGGTCGTGAGCGCAGCGGGCCGAGAGGCCCGAGACGTGAGCCGGACTTCACGCCTGAGCCTGGGTCGTGAGCGGAGCGAGCGGGTGGCGGCTTTCGGCGATGCAGCGTTGCTTCTATTGGGCGCCTTCGGCGCCGGCTCGCGAGGCACCACTTTTTTGCTCCGTCGCAGGCTCCTCCACAAAAAAGTGGCCCCTCGCTCGTGA
>NZ_JBHZAV010000408.1:0-1779 GCF_042754445.1 Embleya sp. NPDC059213 | reverse complement strand
CCGCCCGCGCCGCCTCCATGAAACTCGGACTCCGCCCCTGGCGCGTCATGGCCGGCATCTGCCTCGGCCTGGCCTGCGGCACCAAATGGAGCGGCGTCTACGTCCTCGCCGCCTTCGGCATCCTCACCGTCCTGTGGGACGCCGGCACCCGACGCGCCTGCGGCGCCCGCCGCCCCTACCGCGCCACCCTGCGCCACGACGTACTCCTCGCCTTCCTCGCCACCGTCGGCATCGCCGTGGCCATCTACACCTGGTCCTGGACCGGCTGGTTCACGACCGACGGCGGCTACTTCCGCCACTGGGCCGACGACCGCCCCGGACTCTCCCCCGACGAGGTACTCGGCATCCCCCTGCCCCAATTCGGCATGTCCTGGGTACCGGCGCCACTACGCAGCCTGTGGCACTACCACGCCGAAATGTGGTCGTTCCACACCGGCCTGGACAGCCCACACCCGTACCAGTCGAACCCGTGGAGCTGGCTGGTCCTGGGGCGGCCGGTCGCCTACTACTTCGAGACCGTGCACCAGGGCACGGCCGGGTGTACCGAGCAGGACTGCTATCAGACCGTGTTGGGCATCGGGACGCCACTGCTGTGGTGGAGCGGCGTGATCGCGGTCGGCTACCTGCTCTTCCGCTGGGCCGGCCGCCGCGACTGGCGCGCCGGAGCGATCCTGTGCGGCCTCGCCGCGGCCTACCTGCCCTGGATGGCCTACCAGCAACGCACGATCTTCCTGTTCTACGCCGTCGCCTTCGTCCCGTTCCTGTGCCTGGCCGTCACCATGATGCTCGGCGCACTCCTCGGCCCACCCGACGCATCCGAACGACGACGCGCCTGGGGCACCGCCGGCGTCGTCGCCATCATCGCCCTGATCGCCTGGAACTTCCTGTACTTCTATCCGATCTTCACCGGTGAGACGATCTCCCGCAGCGGGTGGCTGGATCGCATGTGGTTCAGCACCTGGATCTAGCGTGCCGACGCCGATCCCGTTGCCGATCCCGTCGTCGATCCCGAGAGAGGCTGCGCCGGTGTCCGTCGCGCGAGAGCAGGACATACGCAGGCGAGCCATCGAGGCGACCCGCGAACTGGCCGCGGCGGGCGGCTACGACAGCGTGCAGATGCGCGACGTGGTCCGCCTGTCCCGGCTCTCGTCGGCGACCATCTACCGGCACTTCTCCTCGAAGGACCACCTGCTCGCGGCCACCCACCTGGAGTGGATCGCGGCACTGGAACGCAGCGGCGCGGCCCGGCCGGACGGCGTCGACGCCGCGGAACGGGTCTGCGCGATCCTGCGCGCCACCTGCCGCACGATGGCCCGCCACCCGCGGCTGACCGCCGCGCTGATCCACGCCCTCGGCTCGTCCGACCCCGGCGTGGGCGACTGCCACCGCGAGATCAACCGCATCATGAACGACATGTTCCGCACCGCGGTAGCCGACGAGATCGCCGACGCCGACGAGTTCGTCCACCTGCTCGGCATCGCCTGGGAAGGTGCCCTCTTCAGCTGGGCCTTCGGCCGCATGTCCATGACCGAAGTCGAACAAACCGTAACCCGCTCCGCCCGCCTCCTGATCCTCGGCACCACGGCAGAACCCCCCACGCCGTAGCCTCCAACCCCCAAAACGCACACACCCAGGTAGACAACCCCACTCAGCCCGTCCGGCGTTTGAGGACAACCCAAGCCCCACAAGACGCACCCACACCCGGGCAACAACCCCACTCAGCCCGTCCGGCGTTTGAGGACAACCCAAGCCCCACAAGACACACGCAAACCACGCCCC
>NZ_JBHZAV010000407.1:0-1817 GCF_042754445.1 Embleya sp. NPDC059213 | reverse complement strand
CGGCCGACGCACCCGGCCTTTCGGCGCCCGGGACGCGGCCCGAGGTGCTCGAACGCGATCGGGCCCTTCGTCCGGTGGGTCCGGCAATCCACGCCGTCCTGTCGGCGCTTGCCCTCGCCCAAGGCGAGGGCATGCCCCTGGAGGTGGCACTGCCCCTGGCGGGGCTGTTCGCCGATGTCGACGCCGAACGCGCCCGAGCGCTCCTTCCCGACGCTCTGTTCTACCTGCGCGCGACCCCGGATCACGACGGAACCCTGCTCTATCGCCTCTTCCACCAGGCACTCGTCGACCACCTCACCGGGCAGCCGACGACGGACACCACCGCGCCGACCCGCGGCGACGTCCTCGACCACCTCCTCGCCACCCACACCACCCACGACGGCAACACCCGCGCCTGGGACACGGCCCCGCCGTATCTTCTGCGGTACGCCTTGGCTCACGCCGAATCCGCGGACCGCTTGGACGAACTCCTCACCGACACCGAATACCTCGTCCACGGCGATCCCTCCGCCCTCACGGAGGCGTTCCCGCGTGCGGCCACGCACGAGGCGTTGGTGGCCCGTGCCGTGTACCGCGCCTCCATCGGCACCCACCGCTACACCGACCCGGCCACCCGTCGCCGGCTTCTCACCACCGACGCGGCCCGCCACCCGGCCGCTCTGCTCGTGCGCGCGTTCACTGACATGACCGAGCCCGGCGTCTGGACCGCCGTCGCCGTCACCGGCGGAATTCCGAACCTCGAACTACGCGACACCATGAGAGGACACGACGGTGTGGTGATCGCAGTGGCGTGCACGACGCTCGACGGAAAGCCGATCGCCGTCACGGGAGCCGAAGACGAAACCGTGCGGGTCTGGGACCTGAGCACCGGCACCCCACTCGGCGAACCGCTCACCGGACACGACGAAGCGGTGATGGCCGTCGCCTGCACGACGCTCGACGGAAAGCCCGTTGCCGTCACCGGAGCCGAAGACGGCACCGTGCGGGTCTGGGACCTGAGCACCGGCACCCCACTCGGCGAACCCCTCACCGGACACGACGAAGCGGTGATGGCCGTCGCCTGCACGACGCTCGACGGAAAGCCCATTGCCATCAGCGCCTCTGCGGACGAGACCGTACGGGTCTGGGACTTGACCACCGGCACCCCACGCGGCGAACCCCTCACCGGACACGACGACACGGTGACCGCCGTCGCGTGCACAACACTCCACGGAAAACCCGTCGCCGTCACCGGAACCGACGACGGCACCGTACGGGTCTGGGACATGGACACCGGCACCCCACTCGGCAAACCCCTCACCGGACACGACCACTCGGTGTACGAGGTCGCGTGCACGACGCTCGACGGAAAGCCCATTGCCATCAGCGCCTCTGCGGACGAGACCGTACGGGTCTGGGACCTGACCACGGGCACCCCACGCGGCGAACCGCTCACCGGACACGACGAAGCGGTGATGGCCGTCGCCTGCACGACGCTCGACGGAAAGCCCGTCGCCGTCACCGGAGCCGAAGACGGCACCGTACGGGTCTGGGACCTGGCCACCGGCACCCCACGCGGCAAACCCCTCACCGGACACGACGACACGGTGACCGCCGTCGCGTGCACAACACTCCACGGAAAACCCGTCGCCGTCACCGGAGCCGCAGACAGCACCGTACGGGTCTGGGACCTGACCACCGGCACCCCACTCGCCGAACCCCTCACCGGACACGACGACACGGTGACCGCCGTCGCGTGCACAACACTCGACGGGAAGCCCGTCGCCGTCACCGGAGCCGACGACGGCACCGTACCGGGCTGGGACATGGACACCGGC
>NZ_JBHZAV010000406.1:0-1831 GCF_042754445.1 Embleya sp. NPDC059213 | reverse complement strand
GCCGGTACGGGGCTGGTCGTGGACGGGATCGTCGACATCGTCGAGTACACCGGCGACGGCCGGGTGGTGACCTGCCGGAGCACGGTCGAGGGTGGCTCGTCCTGGGCGGTCACCGTGCCCGCCGAGGGCCCGTTCCGGGCGGCGGGGGAGCGGGTCCGGGTCCGGGTCGCGGCCGAACGGCTGCACCTGTTCGGACCGGACGGGCGGAGGGTGGAGCACCCGGAGTCGGACGGGCCCGACCTCCGGGCGCAAGACCGAGCCGACGCCGGAGCCGAGGCCGAGCGTGTGGCCGGGCAGCGTCTCGGCGCGGCCGACCAGGTGCGGGCATGACGGCCGCGCGAGCCACCGCCGACATCGTGGTGTGGAGCGACTTCGGCGGCGTGCTGACCTCACCGCTCGACGAGGCCCTCGACCGTGTGCTCACCGCCGCCGACCTGCCCGCGGACGCGTTCCGCGAAGCGGTCCGCCGGGTCGCCGACGACCTCGCCCCGGGCACCGGATGCACCGGCGACCTGGAGGCACTCGAACGCGGCCGGATCAGCCAGGCCGAGTGGGGCCGCCGGGTCACCGCCGCGCTCGCCCCGCGAATCCCACGCATCGACCTGACCCGCTTCGGCGACCACTGGTACGACGGCCGCCGGATCGACACCCGGTTGCTCGCCCACCTGCGCACGGTCGAACGACCCGGCGTGCGGATCGGCCTGCTCACCAACAGCGTGCTCGAATGGGAACCACACCGACAGGCGCTACTGCACGCCGCCGCACCGCACCTGTACCCGGGCCTGTTCGACACCGTCATCGCCTCGCACGTGTGCGGCCTGAGCAAGCCCGACCCGCGGATCTACGCGCACGCCGAGGCGACGGCCGGCGTGCGACCGGATCGATGTGTGCTGATCGACGACGTGCCCGCGAACTGCGCCGCGGCCCTGGCGCGAGGCTGGCACACGATCGTGCACACCTGCACGGACACCACCATCGCCGCCCTGGACGGGTGGCTGCGCTGTCGGTGATCACCAGTACGTTCGGTGCGTCCCGTCGATCCGGCGGGCCGAATCCCCTGGGCGTAAAGGAGATGGTGTGTTCCCGGATGGGGAAGTGTGGGAGGCATCGAGCGCGGCGCGGGTGATCCCACCCGCCCGGCCGCGCAAGCTCGCCAAGGTCCCGTTCGTCGAACTGGCCGACGGACGCCTCCAGGGCGTGGTGTCGAGCGGCTCGGACATCGGGCGGGTCTACGTCTCGTCGATCGCGACGCGCAGCTACGCCTTCGCGTGCAGCACCAACAACAACCGGCCCTGCGGCGGCGCGCACGGCTCGTTCTGCAAGCACATCGGCGCGATGATCACCGAGGCGGTGCTCCAATACGGCGCCGACCGGGTCGCGCGCTATCTGCGGGTCGACGCGGCGGCCGACGCGCGGGCCATCACCGAGGCGATGACCGCCACCCGCCCGGCGCAGGCCGATCGTTCGGCTGCGGCTCCCGTCTTCAGCCGCTTCCTGCGCCACCTCGGCTATCTCGAACTCGCCGCGACCACCGCGCCGTTGCCGGAGATGCAGTGGTTCCCGCCGACCCGGGCGGTGGCCTGATGCGCGCCGACCTGCTCGCCGAACCCATCGCCGGACTCGACGAGGCCCTCGCGGTCGTCGAGGCGTTCGACCGGACCCTGATCGGCGGCCTGCTTCGACCGCAGCCCGCGCAGGCCGCCGCGTTGGCCGAACTGGCCGCCGCCGTCGGGGGTACCCCGCTGGCCGGCGCGGTTGCCGAAGCGGTCGAGAAGGTGTCGGTCGGCGCCGCGAGCGAGGAGCACCTGCTCGTCCTGGCCGCCGCCCGCAC
>NZ_JBHZAV010000405.1:0-1842 GCF_042754445.1 Embleya sp. NPDC059213 | reverse complement strand
GCTCGATCCGATCGGATCGAGCAGGCCGCGGTCGTGTCCGTGGTGGTGCGACGCCTACCGGAGGCCGCCCCAACCGCCGCCGCCGCCTTCGCCGCCACCACCGCCACCGCCCCACGGGCCCCAGCCGCCGCCCCCGCCGCCGCCGTGGGCGTCACCGCCGCCGTAGCCCCAACCGCCGGCGCCACCACCACCGCCACCGCCCCAGCCACCCGACTTCGGAGCCGACGACTCCGTGGACGGGTCGCCGTCGGCCCCCAGCGAGAACGCCGGCGCGGCCGAGGCGGCGCCCGCCATCAACAGCGCCGCGACAACGGTGACCGAGGCGCGCGTGATCCTGCGCATGAAATCCCCTTACCTTCGAACCCGACCACCCCGGGCGGGGTGGTCGGGTTCATCCTGAACACAGATCGGCGGCGGATTTTCCGGGAGCAGGCCGGCAAACGGCCCACCACTATCGGGATTTCGGGCATCGTCGCTGCTCATCGCCCCGGTCGACGAATTTCCGAACCACCCCTACGGACGCACGCCGCATTGCTGCATTCGGGCGACCGGCCGCGGGTGGTCCGGGCGCCGCGGCGGACTCAACCGGGTGTGTGCTCGGGTACCGGCGTGCGAAGTGCGAGCGACTCGGCCCGCGTTGCCTCGACCCGGGGGCCGGAAGCCGGGTACAGGCGGGACTCGATGGCCTCGATGATCCGCGGGCGCAGTTCCTCGGCCCGGATCACCACATCGACGGAGCCGACCTCGACCGCCCGCCGGATGTCGTGCACGCGGTCGAACTCCGCGGCCACCTCGCCGAGTTTCTCCGCCCGGACCGACGCGCGCAGTTCGTCGAGCTCGGCCTTCGCGGTGGACCGCGCCGCGCCGAATGTGGTCGCGACGCGGGCCTCCTGCTCCCGCACCCTGGGGTCGGCGGCGGTCCGGGCGTGCACGTCGCCGGCGAACACCACCGCGGCGGCAGGGGCGCCGCCCAGGACCGAGGCGTACGAGCCCTCCAACGCGAGTACGGTCATGTTCGGGTTCAGCGCCTTGGAGAAGACCACGAACGCCCCGCCGTGGTAGCGGGAGATGACGCAGAAGACGATCGGGCCGTCGAAGTTCACGATCGCCCGGCCGATCTCCGCGCCGTACTCCAGTTGCAGCTTGCGCATCGACTCGGGCGAGCCGTCGAACCCGGACAGGTTCGCCAGCACCACCAGCGGCCGGTTGCCCGAGGCCGCGTTGATCGCCCGCGCGACCTTCTTCGACGACTGCGGGAACAGGGTGCCGGCGGTGTAGGTGTCCGGGCCGTCGGTGGGCGGGAAGCCGAGGCGCGGCACCGACCGCGACTCGATCCCGATCAGGCACACCGGCACGCCGCCCAGACGCACGTCCTGCACCGCCGCGGTGTCCGCGTCGGCCATCCCCGCCCAGCGCTCCGATACCGGGTGGTCCTGGTCGGACAGCGCGCGCATCACGGTACGGATGTCGAACGGCTTCTTGCGATCCGGGTTGTGCTCCGCCGAGAAGATCTCGCCGACGGCGGCGAAGTCGCTGCCCGCCAGCACGTGCGGGAAGTCGCGGATGTCCCGGTCGATCGGATCGATCGTGCCCGCCCGCCGCGGCATCCGCTCGCCGGGCGCGACGTAGGTGTGGTCGTAGTGCTCCATCAGCACGTCGCGCGCGGCGCTCAGGTTCGGCGCCCAGTACTGCGCCTGGCCGTTGGGCCCCATCACCCGGTCGTAGCCGCCGATGCCGAAGTTGTCCTCGGCCGAGACACCCCCGGAGAAGTCCAACGACTGCTTGCCGGTGAGCACCATCGCCGAGTCCGGCGTCATCACCAGGATGCCCTTGGTGTGCATC
>NZ_JBHZAV010000404.1:0-1858 GCF_042754445.1 Embleya sp. NPDC059213 | reverse complement strand
CTTTATTATTAACTTGATTTTAATTAAACATTACAGGAAAAATTGAGGGGAAATGGATGGATAAACGCAATGGTGACGCGGTTTTCATAGCTCCAAATGATGTTGTAAAAGTGACCACTATGAATCACGTCATTGAAGTTCAGCATATGGAGAAGATGAACCGGAAAAATAATATCAAAAAATTGGACAAGGATAGGTTTGTAGACCTCTCTACTGGGGAGATCCGGGAGTTCGAGCATTCGGAAAATCGGCAGGAAAATTATAATTCTTTGAGACAAACCTTTAAGAAGCTGCGTTATTTGATAAATAACAATTTTATAGGACGGCCAAATGAATTACATATAACTTTGACATACAAGAAAAATATGACGGACACGAAAAAACTTTATAGTGATTTTCAAAATTTTATCGACAGGTTGCGTTATAAATACAAGAAAGAAAGTTCGATAGATTATTTATCGGTGGTAGAGCCACAAGGACGTGGAGCCTGGCATTGTCATGTTTTAATGCGCTTTAATGATTTGGATAAGATTTATATTAAAAATGCTGAATTAAGGAGTCTATGGGGTTTAGGATTTGTAACAATCAAGTCATTAAAGGATATAGACAACATAGGAGCCTATTTGAGCGCTTATTTGACTGATATAGACCTAGAAGATGTCCAAGACAGGGAAACAGCCTTAAAAGTGGCTTCAGAGGGCTGTGAGGTGCAAACAAAGATCGTAGAAGGTCGGGAAAAGAAATTTTTAAAAGGCGGACGGCTGCACATGTATCCTTCCGGAATGAATATGTATCGAAAATCAAAAGGGATTGTTAAGCCGGAACGGGAAGAAATGAAGTTCGGAGACATAAAAAAAGTAGTGGGTTCGGCAAAACCACACTACGAGAAAAGTTATCATGTCGAAAATGACAATTTTGAAAACACAATTTCGTTTCTCCAGTATAACACAAAACGTGATTTTTGAAGCAAAACGGTTCCTCTTTATGGAGCCGTTTTTTTTATTTCCCGAAGGGTTATTTGTCAGAATGACAAACCGATTTCGAGCCGGCGAGAACCCATTGTCACACCACGATTTAGGGGGTGTGTATAAATGGGCACTCTCTGTGAAATTTGAAGCTTTGAAATTCCGAATGGCGCACTTATACACTCTGTCGAGTGAGTGCTAAAATGCTGAAGCATTTCCGTCAAGCGTGTGGAGGAATCTTGTAGAGAGATATAGCATAGATACCCGTATCTCTAGAGATATTTTGGTATATCCCTGCTATATCTATGGGGTATCTATGCTATATCTTTGGCTTCAAAAACGGCACCTGTTCTAAGAGCATAGAAACTCAACAGGCACAGCCTGTTTGACACCCTTTTTTTTAGGGTGGCACCGAGTTTCCTTATGCTCTTTTTCTCTGAAGCTAAACCTGTTTTATATGTCGTAGTCTTTTTATTGGGAGTGACCCCTTGCTGTACAATTTCCGGAGGTGCCGATAAGGGACGAATTTTCCCTTGTCGGTTGCCTTTGGGGATTGTAAGGGGTGGAGGCTCGGAATCAAAAGGAAACGAAATATCATTCCGAGTGTGCTTCTTTTTTCTGTTCTTGAATTCTATTATTTCCAATGTTAGAATTATGTTAACAACTTGTTAGGAGTGTGTTTGGATGGAAGAGAAAAAACAAATTGGACCTCGAATTACTGTTGAAACATTTAAAAAGCTAGAGTTATTAGCCGAACATTTTACAAAACACAATGAATTTGGAAGAGTTTCAAAAGATGCTGTAATTGAGTTTGCTATTAAGGAATTGTATAGGGACTATTTGGGAAAAGGACGCTAATTTTTGTTGAAAAACTGACTTCGGATTTGGGGTTC
>NZ_JBHZAV010000403.1:0-1874 GCF_042754445.1 Embleya sp. NPDC059213 | reverse complement strand
GCTCAGTGCTAAACGGTCGGCGTGGACCGGCGGAGATCGACCCGGTCCCACGGTCACCGGCGGTCAGGAGCCCCGGGCACCCCGGCGAGACACGGGCGTTGCTCGCCGGAAAGGCGCTGGCAACGGCGCAGCGGGAGGGCGCTTTCGTCGGGTTCGCCGGGGAGCCTTCCCGAGGGGGCCGGGCGTTCGCGGCGGGCGGATGCGTCTTGGTCGGGTTGGGCGCGGGTGGCCTTGTGCTAAACGGTCGGCGGGGACCGGCGGAGATCAGCCCGGTCCCGGGGTCACCGGCGGCCGGGAGCCTTGGGTTCCCCGGCGAGAGGTGGGTGTTGCTTGCCGGAAAGGCGCCGGCAACGGCGGAGCGGGAGGATGCTTGCGTCGGGTCCGCCGGGGAGCCTTCCCGAGTGAGTCGGGCGTTCGCGGCCGGCGGTCGCGTCTTGGTGGGCAGCGGGTGGCTCAGTGCTAAACGGTCGGCGTGGACCGGCGGAGATCGACCCGGTCCCACGGTCACCGGCGGTCAGGAGCCCCGGACTCCCCGGCGAGACAAGGGCGTTGCTCGCCGGAAAGGCGCTGGCAACGGCGGAGCGGGAGGGGAGCCCGGTCAGGTCCGCCGGGGAGCCTTCCCGAGTGGGCCGGGCCGTTTCGGCGGGCGTTTCGGGGTGAGTGGACGGGTGGAAGGGCCTGCGGTGGGTGGGGCAGGTCTCGATCCGGATCGCGGGACGCCTTCGGGCCCGCTGTTTCGCACTGACCTGCGGTTTTGTGGGACCGGCCGGTGAGAGTGCGTGCCGAGGGCCGGGTTGCGCACCCCGGCGGCGGATTCCACGCGGGTCATGGCTCTCGGTGGGCGTTTCGGGTCGGCACCGCCGGGCGGAAAGCCGTCCGCGAGCCTGGCAGGGTCACGACCCGGTCTCCGAAACGCCTTCCCGCACCCATGGCCACTCCTGACCTGCGGTTTTGCCCGACAGACCGGCAACAGCAGGTGCCGAAGGCCGGGTTGCGCACCCCGGCGGCGGATTCCACGCGGGCCGTGACCCTCGGTGGGCATTTCCGGTCGGCACCGCCGGGTGGAAAGCCGTCCGCAAGCCCGGCAGGGTCACGACCCCGACCCCGAGACGGCTTCCCGAACCCGGGCGTCCACTGACCTGGGGTTTTACGTGACCGGGCCGCGAGAGCACGTGTCGGGGGCCGGATTCCGCACTCCGGCAACCGGAACCGCCCACTCACGACCCGCTCTTCTCCTCCTCTCCCCGCCACCACACACCCACCGCCCGCCGAAACGGCCCGACCCACCCGGAAAGGTTCCCCGGCGGACCTCACCGGGCTCCCCTCCCGCTGCGCCGTTGCCAGCGCCTTTCCCGCCGAGCAACACCCGCGTCTCGCCGGGGAGTCCAGGGCTCCTGACCGCCAGCGACCGTGGGACCGGGCCGATCTCCGCCGATCCACGCCGACCGTTTAGCACTGAGCCACCCGCCGCCCACCAAGACGCGACCGCCGGCCGCGAACACCCGGCCCACTCGGAAAGGCTCCCCGGCGGACCCGACCGGACCGCCCTCCCTCCGCGCCGTTGCCAGCGCCTTTCCGGCAAGCAACGCCCAGGTCTCGCCGGGGAACCCAGGGCTCCCGGCCGCCGGTGACCCCGGGACCGGCTCGATCTCCGCCGATCCACGCCGACCGTTTAGCACTGAGCCACCCGCTGCCCACCAAGACGCGACCGCCGGCCGCGAACGCCCGACCCACTCGGAAAGGCTCCCCGGCGGACCCGACCGGACCGCCCTCCCTCTCCGCCGTTGCCAGCGCCTTTCCGGCAAGCAACGCCCAGGTCTCGCCGGGGAACCCAGGGCTCCCGGCCGCCGGTGACCCCGGGACCGGCTCGATCT
>NZ_JBHZAV010000402.1:0-1898 GCF_042754445.1 Embleya sp. NPDC059213 | reverse complement strand
GTCGGATCCGAGGCGACGTCGCCTCGGATCCGACCCGGCCGCGTGGCTTCCGCCGCCGCCCGCGCGTCTCAGCGGCCGGTCATGAACGCGTCCGGTCGCAGTGCCCGATCCACGATCCGGACGTCGCCGACCCAGGCGTTGAGCGTCTGGTCCAGCTTGCCGTCGTACGCGTAACCACCCAGCATCCAGGGCAGGTTGAGCGTGGTCAGGCCGATCGAGCGGGCCGTCGGATTGCGGACCACCGGACAACCGTCGACGTACATCGTGGTCTGCCGGGAGTCGTTGACGACGGCGACGTGCCACCACGTGTCCGACCGGAGTTCGTGACTCCAGTTGGTGGCCGACCCGTCGCTGTTCAACGGATAGACGCACCACTGGAGTTCGCGACCGCCGGACAGACTCAGCGTGACCACCGGCTCCTGCGGATCACCCTGTTTGCGTGCCTCGCCGCTCATGCCCCAGCGGCTCAGCAGCGCCGACCACGCGTCCCGGCCCCCGTCCCAGTCGGCGGGCAGCTTGAAGAACGCCTCGATCGTGTAGCCGGAGCGGAACGTCGCGGTGTTCAACGGCGCGTTGTTCGCGGTCTGGAGATGGCCCCCGCGCAGCGGCGACTTGCCGCCGGCGAGTCGGATGCTGCCGTGCCCGGGCTGGTCCGGGTGGAACTGATGGGACCAACTGACCGAACCGGGCGCCGCGCCCGGAGCCGACACCAGGGTGAGGTCGTTGCCGCGCCCGGACAGGTCGGGGAAGCGCCGCCCGCCGGGGATCGACTCGCCGTCCCGTTGGGGGCCGTCGAAGCGCCAGTAGGCGAGCGTGCCGGGGATCACCATGCGCTGGGCGGGACGGGCCGCGCGCTGCGGGATCGGGGCGAAACCCTCGAAGCGCCGGTCGAAGTCGATCGGCACCGAGAAGTAGTCCTCCGGGCCGGTCAATTCCATCTCGCGGCGTTCGAGGTCGTTGAGACCGCGACTGTGTCGGCCGAGGATCCACGGCGAGAGCGTCTCGATGTCGATCGTGTTGCGGTCGAGGTCGAAGTGGTAGAGCCGGATCATCGCGGCGCCGCCGAAGTAGCGGTTCTGGTAGTTGGTGATGTGCAGGTGCACGTCGTGGCCGGCGTCGTTCTTCTTCGTCGTGCGACCGGCCGGCCAGTAGTGGCCGTTGAGCGTGAGGAAGATCTGGTCGTTGCCCTTGATCAGGTCGTTCCACAGGTGTCCGCCGTGCTCGGAGAACTCCGCCTCCTGGCCCGGCCGGTCGGCCGAGACGAGTTCGTGGCTGGTCAGGATCACCGGCGTGTGCGGATGGTCGGCCATCACCTTCTTCGCCCACGCGATGCCGGCCGGCGAGGGCCGCCAGTCCAGCGCGAGGACCAGCCACTCGCGGCCCGCGGCGCGGAACAGGTGGTAGGTGTTGTAGCCGTCCGGAGTCGCCCCGCCGAAGGAGCGCTTGCCCCGGAACCGTTGCGGCCCGAACGTGTCCAGGTACGGCGAACGCCCGCGCCGGTCGTCGGTGTTGGAATCGATGTCGTGGTTCCCGGCCAGCACGCTGTACCCGACGCCCTTGCGGTCGAGCATCTCGAACGCCCGGCCGATCCCGTCGAATTCGGCCTTGCGGCCGTTCTGGGTGAGGTCGCCCAGGTGCGACATGAAGACGATGTTGTCCTCGCGCGCGTGCTCCAGGATGTATCGGAAGGACGCCTCGATCGGGGCGCTGGTGATGCTCGGCTCGTCGAACAGGTACTGGGTGTCCGGCATCACGACCATGGTGAACCGGCGGCTGTCGCCGTCCGGACGCCACGCCGGCAGATGTTGCGCGTCCACCGCCGAATCGGCCGCCGCGGCACCGGCCGCGTCGTCGGCGCCCGCGGCGGCGACCGGGGAGGCGACCACCGCACCCGCCAC
>NZ_JBHZAV010000401.1:0-2016 GCF_042754445.1 Embleya sp. NPDC059213 | reverse complement strand
GCCCCCGGTCAGTCCGTGCGTCCCGGCAACCGGTCCGGGATGGGGGCGAGGTCGAGGCCGGCGGGCAGGGTGCCGAAGGTCAGGCCGCGTTCGGGGGTCAGTCGGGAGGCGCAGAAGGCGTCGGCGACGGCGGTCGGCGCGTGCCGGACGAGCAGGGAGCCCTGGAGGACCAGGGCCATGGATTCGGCCAGCCGGCGGGCCTGCGGTTCGAGGTCCCGGGTCGGTACCAGTTCGTCGCGGAGCGCCCGCCAGGCGGTGTCCAGGCGGCTGTCGGCACCGGACGCGGCGTCGATTTCGGCGGCGAACGCGGCGAGCGACTCGGGTTCGCGGTGCAGGGTGCGCAGGACGTCCAGGGCCTGGACGTTGCCGGAGCCCTCCCAGATGCCGTTGAGCGGCGCGTCACGGTAGAGCCTGGGCAGGCCCGAGGCTTCGTCGTAGCCGTTGCCGCCCAGGCATTCCAGCGCCTCGACGACGGCCGCGGGCTGGCGCTTGCACACCCAATACTTGGCCACCGCGATGGCCGTGCGCAGGAAGGCGCGTTCGTGCGTGTCGCCGCGTCGGGACCGGTCGACGGCGCCCGCGAGGCGCAGCGCGAGCGTGCTCGCGGCCTCCGACTCCACGCCCAGGTCGGCGATCACGTTGCGCATCAGCGGCTGGTCGATCAGCTTGCGGTCGAACACCGAGCGGTGCCGCACGTGGTGGGCGGCCTGGGCGAGGGCGGCCCGGGTGCCGGACGCGGAGCCGAGCACGCAGTCGAGCCGGGTCATGGTGACCATGTCGATGATGGTGCGCACGCCGTGGCCCTCGGCGCCGACCAACCACGCGATGGTGTCGTCGAACTCGGGTTCGCTGCTGGCGTTGCTGCGGTTGCCGAGCTTGTCCTTGAGGCGCTGGATGCGGAAGGTGTTGCGGCTGCCGTCCGGGAGCACCCGGGGCACCAGGAAGCAGGACAGGCCCCCGGGCGCCTGCGCGAGCACCAGGAACAGGTCGTTCATCGGGGCGCTGGTGAACCACTTGTGGCCGCGCAACCGCCAGGTGCCGTCGGCGTGTTCGGTGGCGGTCGTGGTGTTGGCGCGGACGTCGGTGCCGCCCTGCTTCTCGGTCATGCCCATGCCGGCGAGCAGGCCGCGCTTGGCCGCGGGCGCGCGCAGGCCCGGATCGTAATCGCGGCTGGTGAGCAACGGCTCGTAGAGCGCGGCCAGTTCGGGGGTGGCGCGGAGCGCGGGCACGATCGCGTAGGTCATCGAGACGGGGCAACCGTGCCCGGCCTCGGCGGTGGTCCACACCATGAATCCGGCCGCGCGGGCCACGTGCGCGCCCGGGCGCGGATCCGCCCAGGGGGCCCCGGCCAGGCCCTCGCGGACCGCGACGTCCAGCAAGTGATGGTAGGCGGGGTGGAATTCGACCTCGTCGATGCGGTTGCCGTAGCGGTCGTGCGTGCGCAGTTCCGGCTCGCAGCGGTTGGCCTGCTCCGCCCAGCGCTGCACCTCCTCGCTGCCCGCGAGCCGGCCGACCCGGTGCAGGTCCGCCTCGTACCACTGGGCACCCTCGCGTGCGATGCCCTCCAGCAGCACCGGATCGTCGGCGACGTCGTGTCCGACCAGCGGTGGGGCCTGGTTGCTCACCTCGTGGGTGCGCGCCGTGGGGTTGCTGCGCGGCGCGGGCGTTGCGGTCACGGGCATCGGGAACCTCCTGGATCGATCGGACGTGCGTCGACGCGGGCGCCCGCGCAGCGCAGGGACATCGCGGTCAATGCGGCCACGAGGTCCTCGACGGCCTCCTCGGCCGGTGCGGCCAGTGGGTCGATCAGCACCTCGCCGATGGCGCCGGTGAGGGCGGCGGCGGTGACCTCCGGGTCCTGGGCCGGCATCAGGCCGGCGGCCATGCCCTCGCGGACCACCTGCGCGAAGAGGTCCCGGTAGCGGCGGCGGAACTCCAGTCGTTGCTCGCCCACGGCGGGTTCGGCGGGTGCGGCCCGCAGTGCGGAGGCCAGCCCGCCGCGTTCCAGGGCGCCGC
>NZ_JBHZAV010000400.1:0-2060 GCF_042754445.1 Embleya sp. NPDC059213 | reverse complement strand
CTGCTGCCCGACAACGAACGGGCCCGGCTGCTGGCGGGCGTTCGCCGCGACGGCACCCGAGGCCCGGTGCCCGGCCCGCTCACGACCCTGCTGTGGGACGCCGAGCTGGGCCGCTGCGCCGACTGGCTGACCGCGGGAATGACCTCGGGCGATCCGGAGGTGGCCCGGGTCGTCGTCAACCGGCTGCCGCTGCGCACCGAGGCCGGCCGGTTGCGGGTGGTCGTCGGGGTGTGGACTCGACACGGCCGCACCCGGGCGCGGCGGTTGCTGACCGAGGCCGAGTTCCCCCTCGCCACGCGCGAGGCGATCGAGGACGCCTTCGGGCGATCCGACGGCCTGGCCGTGCTCGGCGCGCGGCTGGCCGGCGAGGAGGATCCCGAACGGGTCGTGGCGCACCTGCGCGACGGCGATGACCGGGAACAGCGTGAGCGGGTCGACGACATCCTCGCCGACGGCGGCGACCTCCCGTGGGCGGAACTGCTCCGCGCGCATCGGGCCGCCGCGTTGCCCGCGGCGCTGCATCTTCGACTCGCGGAAATCCCGGACTGCTCATACGAGTTGTCGGTCGCGCTGCTGGCCAGGGGATTGCCCGAGCAGGCCCGGAACGAACCGTGGCTGCACGAGGCGCTGGTCGACGGCCGGCTGTCCGGCGCCGACCTGCTGCGGTATGCCCGTCCCGCCCGGGTGGTGTTGTCGATCCTCGCCGGCGTCGACGCGCGCACCTCTCCCGAATGGTGGGCCTCGGGCGTGCCCCGGGTCGAGGCGAACGCTCTGGTCGCCGAATACCTGGGCGGCGACGCCGAGGCGTGGATCGTGGCACTGCGCCTGTTCCCGGACTTCACCGGCACGATCGTGGAACTGCTGGCCACCGCACGGGCGGTGGCCGCCGATCGGCCCGGCTCAGCGACCGAATGAGCCGCCGGCCGGCGCCGGGACCGCATCGGCGTCGTGGCCCGCGTCCGGAAGATCGCCGAGGCCGAGCAGGTCGAGTTGGGTGGGGCCGCCGGCCCGGTCGGCCCGGCCGGTCGCCTCGACGGCCGGCGTCCACGAGCCCCGGCAGGAGATCGGTGCGTCGTCGGTGCGGGCGTGGCCGGGATCGTCGTGCCGCCAGAGGGCGTGCGTCTCGGTCACCGCGACGCGGCGACCGCACACGCCGCAGGTGCCTCGTGGCCGATGCGTGTTCATCTCCCCATGATGTCCGATCGGGCGGACAACGACCGGTTCGAGGGCCGATGCGCCCGCCGCCGGCACGCGGGGGCGGGCACCCGCAGGCGCGCCGGCGGGAAAGTCGTGGGCGCGGACCGGTCACATTCGTGGACCCGGAGCCGTCATGGGTGTGTCGGGTGACAACGAGTCGCCGCCGACACCGTCGAGGTCGACAGACCGCGAAATCGGAGCACACCATGACCGGCAAGACCTTCAAGAACGACATGTCGATGATGTACGCGTTCCACGACGCGCTCCGTCGGGAACTCGGGCGGATCGCCAAGATCACCGCCGAGGCGACCGACGACCCGCGCCAAGTGCTCCAGGCAGCGCTCGGCTGGGAACTGTTCAAGAGCTACCTGCACGTCCACCACGGCGCCGAGGACGACGTGTTGTGGCCGGTGATCCGGGCGGCGGTGCGAGACCTTCCGGACGAACTCGCCGTGATCGAGGCGATGGAGGCCGAGCACGCCGTCGTCGATCCCGGTCTGGACGCCGTCGACACCGCGCTCGCGGACCGCGAGGGCGGGCCGGAGCGGCTGGCGACGATCGTCGAGCGCCTGGTGGGTGGGCTGGGCGCGCACCTCAAGCACGAAGAGGACGAGGCACTGGTGATCATCGACCGGCACGCCACGCCGGAACTGCTCCAGCGCTTCGGTTTCGAGCACGCCCTCCGGATCGGCGACGACAGTCCCCGATACCTGCCGTGGCTCCTGGACGGCGCGAGCGCGGACACGGTCGCGACCGTGATCGGCCGACTCCCCGAACCACTGCGCCTGGCCTACCGGGACGAGTGGCAGCCCGCGTACGCCGGGCTGGACGTGTGGGGCCCCGAGCGCGGCTCGACCGAGGTC
>NZ_JBHZAV010000399.1:0-2103 GCF_042754445.1 Embleya sp. NPDC059213 | reverse complement strand
GTACCGGTGAGCGCGCCCGCCGCCGACCCGAATCCGCCCGCGGGCGCCGCCTCCGGCACGCCGTCGGCCGGACGCCAACCCAACGACACCGGCCCCGCCGGCAACGGCTCGGCCGGGCCCGCGAGTCGCGCCTGCAACCCGGGGGCGCGCAGACCGACCCCGGCCGTTGTCGCCGACCCCTCGGCGATCGTTTCCACCGGTTGCAGGTTCATCGCCGGACTGCCGAGGAAGCCGGCCACGAACGTGTTCGCCGGTCGGCTGTACACCTCCTGCGGAGACCCGGCCTGGGAGAGTCGGCCACCGTCGAGCACCACCAGGTGGGTGGCCATCGACAGCGCCTCCAGTTGATCGTGCGTGACCAGCACCGCGGTGCAACCGAACTCTCGGTGCAGTCGCACCAGTTCGGCGCGCGCGTGGTGGCGCAACTGGGCGTCGAGCGCGGACAGCGGCTCGTCCAGGAGCAGTACCGACGGACCCCGTACCAGGGCCCGGGCCAGCGCCACCCGTTGCCGTTCGCCGCCGGAGAGTTGGCTCGGCCGCCGGTGCTCCTTGCCGTCGAGCCGCACCAGGGCGCAGGCCCGCCGCACACTCTCCGCGATCTCGGCCCGGGACGCGGCGGCCGGCGCGTCGGCGCGCCCGGTCCGGGTGATCCGGGCGGTCAGCCCGCGACGGCGGTCGTGCCGGGCCTGGATGCGCAGGCCGAAGCCCACGTTCTCGGCGACGGTCATATGCGGGTAGAGCGCGAAGTCCTGGAAGACCATGGACAGATCGCGGCGGCCGGGCGGCAGGTCGGTGACGTCGGCGCCGTCGATGGCGATGTGTCCCGCGTCGGGTGTCTCCAGGCCCGCGATCAGCCGCAGGGCGGTGGACTTGCCGCATCCCGACGGGCCGACCACGACGGTGAACGAGCCCGGTGGGATGGTCAGTTCCGGCAGGTCCAGGGCCGGGCGGTCTCCGTCGGCGTAGGACTTGACGAGATCGTGCAGCACGATCCCGCCGAGGGCGGCTCGGTCGGTCATGTCGGGGGTCACCGCAATCCGGAGTGGAGGAACGCGTCGGCGACGCGACGCGAGGCGAACAGGTACACGGCGACCACGGGCAGCGTGGCGAGCATGGCCGCGGCCAGCAGCGGCCCGGGGTTGGGCCCTTCCTGGTTCTGGAACAGTTGCAGGCCCACCTGGATGGTGGTGTGTTCCCGGCTCGGCGCGGCCAACAGCGGCCACAGGTATTCGTTCCAGGTGCTGATGAACACCAGTACGGCGACCGCGCCCAGGGCCGGGCGCAGCAGCGGGAGCACGACGAAACGCAGGGTCTCCCACGGCGTCGCGCCCTCCAGCGCGGCGGCTCCGAGCAGGCCCGCCGGGATGGCCTTGACGTGCTCGTGCAGGAGCAACACGGCCAGTGCGCAGCCGGAGAGTTGCGGCAGCACCAGGCCGGGGTAGCTGTCCCGCCACCCGAGTTCGGCGAGCATCAGGAAGTGCGGCACGATCAGCGACTGGGTCGGCACGACCAGGGCCACCGCGAGCGCGCCCATCATCCAGCCGCGCAGCGGGACGTGGAAACGCACCAGGGCGTAGCCGGCGAGCACGCCGACCGTCAGTTGCGCGAGCGTGACACCGGCGGCCATCACGAAGGTGTTGACCAGCAGCCGGACGATCGGGAAGTCGTCCAGGGCACTGCGATAGTGCTCCAGGCTCGCCGGCCACGGCACCGGATCGGTGCCGTAGATGTCGTTGGCGGGTTTGAACGAGGTGATCAGCGCCCACAGGACCGGGAAGAGCATCGCGCCGGCGACGGCGAGCAGCACCGCGTGCCGGGCCCCCGCGCGCAGGACGCGGCCGACCCGCGGGGCACGCGGATACCCGGCGGCCCGCCGGTGGAGGGTGCGCGGTGCCGGGGTGAGCGGGTCAGCGTGGGCGGGCACGGGCGAACCTCCGGGTGACGCGTGCGGCCAGGACGCGCAGCGCGAACAGGGCGGTGAGCGCGAGGACGATGACGACCGCGGCGGCCGAGGCGGCGCCGATGTCGAAGAAGGTGAAGCCGTAGGTGTAGAGCCGGTGGTAGACGTTGTCGGTGCTGCCGTCGGGGCCGCCCTGGGTCAGC
>NZ_JBHZAV010000398.1:0-2126 GCF_042754445.1 Embleya sp. NPDC059213 | reverse complement strand
GCGCCATCGCCACCATGTTCACCGGCCTCACCGTCGCCAACATCGTCGGCGTGCCGCTGGGCACCTTCATCGGCCAGGCCGTCGGCTGGCGCGTCACCTTCGCCGGCGTCGCCGCACTCGGCGTGATCGGCCTACTCGGCATCGCGAAGCTGGTACCCGCCATGCCCCGCCCCGAGGGCGCCCACCTGCGGCGCGAGCTCACGGCGTTCCGCAACCCCCAGGTCCTGCTCGCCATGGCGATGACCGTCCTCGGCTTCGGCGGCGTTTTCGCGGCGATCACCTACATCGCCCCGATGATGACCCACACGGCCGGCTACTCCGACGGCGCCGTCACCTGGCTGCTGGTCCTGTTCGGCATCGGCATGTTCCTCGGCAACCTGCTCGGCGGCAAGTTCGCCGACCGCAAGCTGATGCCGATGCTCTACGCCTCTCTCGGCGGACTCGCCGTCGTGCTGGCGCTGTTCACCGTCACCGCCCACAACAAGATCCTGGCCGCGGTGACCATCCTGCTCGTCGGGGGGCTCGGCTTCGCCACCGTCCCACCGCTCCAGAAGCGGGTCCTGGACCAGGCGCACGGCGCGCCCACCCTGGCCTCCGCCGTCAACATCGGCGCCTTCAACCTCGGCAACGCCCTTGCCGCCTGGCTCGGCGGAATGGTCATCTCCGCCGGCCTCGGTTACACCGCCCCGAACTGGGTCGGCGCGCTGCTCGCCGGAGCCGCGCTCCTGCTGGCCGTCTGGTCCGCCGCCCTGGAGCGCCGAACCCCCGTACGGGAGAGCACCCCCGCCGCCGCTCCCACCCCCGCCGCCGTCGCCGTCGCCGTCCACCACTGACCGCCCTCCGTTCCCCCTCCCCCGTTCCTTCCAGGAGAAGAGCCACCATGAGCACCACCCTCACCCCGCTGACCACCGCCGACGCCGAGACCCTCGTCGACGCCGCCCGACGCGCCGCCCGGGCGGCCGGGGTCGCGGTCAGCGTCACCGTCCTGGACGCGGGCGGCCACCCGCTCGCCTTCCTCCGCGACGACAGCGCCGTGCTGATCTCCGGCGAGACCAGCACCCGCAAGGCGTACACCGCCCTCCAACTGGGCGCCCCCACCGCCGACCTGGTCGACCTCGTCAAGCCGGACGGACCCTTCCACACCCTGCCCACCGCGCTCGACCGGCCGCTCCTGTTCATCGCCGGCGGCGTCCCGATCCACCGCGACGGCAGGCTCGTCGGCGCCATCGGCCTCGGCGGCGGCGCCCCCGAGCAGGACCACTCGTTCGCCACCGCCGCGCTGACGAAACTCCCCCGGTGACCCGCACCCCGCAGGAGGTCTTCGCCGACCACGGTCGGCGCCTGGGCACCGGGGACCTCGACCACATCGCCGGGAACTACACCGAGGACACCGTCCTCATCACCCCCGAGGGCGCGTTCCGCGGCCACGACGGGGTCCGCCGGGTCATCGGCCGCCTCCTGGCCGATCTCCCGGACGCCGACTGGCACCTGGACCCGCGGTTCGCGGGCGGAGTGCTGTTCCTCCAGTGGACCGCCGCCACCGCCACCCACCGGGTCACCGACGGCACCGACACCTTCGTCTTCCGCGACGGACTCATCAGCGCCCAGACCGTCCGCTACACCCTCACCGCCCACCCTCACTGAAGGAAGCACGCACCATGAACAACCCCACCGTCCCCACCGTGAAGCTCAACAACGGCGTCGAGATCCCCCAGCTCGGCTTCGGCGTCTTCCAGGTCCCCGACGACCAGACCACCGCCGCCGTCACCTCCGCCCTGGAGGCCGGCTACCGCAGCATCGACACCGCCGCAATCTACGGCAACGAGACCGGCGTCGGCCGAGCGCTCGCGGCGTCCGGCCTGCCGCGCGAGGAACTGTTCGTCACCACCAAGCTGTGGAACGCCGACCAGGGCTACGACAAGACCCTGCGCGCCTTCGACACCGCTCTCGGCAAGCTCGGCCTCGACACCGTCGACCTGTACCTGATCCACTGGCCCACCCCCGAGCGCGACCTCTACCTCGACTCCTGGCGCGCCATCGAGCGCCTCACCGCCGAGGGCCGCATCCGCGCCGCCGGCGTCTCCAACTTCCAGCCCGCCCACCTCCGGCGCCTGATGGACCACAGC
>NZ_JBHZAV010000397.1:0-2126 GCF_042754445.1 Embleya sp. NPDC059213 | reverse complement strand
CTGCCCACCAAGACGCACCCGCAGGCCACACACGCCCGACCCACCCGGAAAGGCTCCCCGGCGAACCTCACCGGGCAGCCCCACCCGCTCCGCCGTTGCCAGCGCCTTTCCGGGCGAGCAACGCCCACGTCTCGCCGGGGATCTCAGGGCTCCTGACCACCGGTGACGGTGGGACCGGGCCCACCTCCACCGGCCCACGCCGACCGTTTAGCACTGAGCCACCCGCTGCCCACCAAGACGCAACCGCAGGCCACACACGCCCGGCCCACCCGGAAAGGTTCCCCGGCGAACCTCACCGGGCCGCCCCACCCGCTCCGCCGTTGCCGGCGCCTTTCCGGCGAGCAACACCCACGTCTCACCGGGGAACCCAGGGCTCCCGGCCACCGGTGACCCCGGGACCGGGCCCACCTCCGCCGATCCACGCCGACCGTTTAGCCCTGAGCCACCCGCTGCCCACCAAGACGCAACTGAGGTGCCCCGCGTTTTCCGGACGCCTTGTTCGCTGTCGTTTATGCGGCGAGTCCGAGCTCGTGGTGGTTTTGCAGGGCTTCGAGTGGTGTGCGATAGCCCAGGGCGGAGTGGAGTCGTCGGCGATTGTAGAAGCCCTCGATGTATCTGACAACCTCGCGGCGTGCCTTCGCGTGGTTCGTGAAGACGTAGCGGTTGAGGCATTCGTTTTTCAGTGCGCCGAAGAAGGATTCGGCCATTGCGTTGTCCCAGCAGACGCCGGTGCGTCCGACCGATTGGCGCATGTCGAGGTGATCCAGGGTCCGGGCGAATTCCTGTGAAGTGTAGTTGCTGCCGCGATCCGAGTGGAAGATCGCGTCCTTCTTCATTTTCATGCGGCTGCGGGCCATGTCGAGTGCCGAGGTGACGAGTGAGGTTTTGTAATGGTCGGCCATCGCCCATCCCACGACGGCCTTGCTGTGGCAGTCGATGACCGTGGCGAGATAAAGGAATCCCTCCCACGTCGGAATGTAGGTGACATCTCCGACGAGTTTGGTTCCCGGCCGGTCCGAGGTGAAATCCCGGCGGACGAGGTCCGGGATGCGCGGGTGCGCGTCCCCGGGCAGCGTCGTAACGGCCCTCCACGGCCGGGGTTGGCAGGGCACGAGCCCCAGCTCGCGCATCAGCGCGCGGACCCGCTCCGGCGAGGCCCTCTCGCCGGAGCGGGCCAGGACGGCGTGCACGCGCCGATATCCGTAGGTCTCGTGATTCGCCGCGAATATCTCCTTGATCGCCGCGATCAGGTGTCGGCGTCGTCGCGCCGTGGCGGATTCCGGGCGGGTCCGCCATTCGTAGTATCCGGATCGGGAGACGTCGAGCCATCGGCACATGTCGGCGATGCGAAAGCTTGCCTTCTCCGCGTCGACGAGTTCATAGCGGGAACTCACCGATGGTTGCGGGCGAAGAAGGCGCTTGCTTTTACCAGGAACGCGTTCTCCTCGCGGAGTTTCCGGTTCTCGCGTTCGAGTTCCCGTTCCCGCGCGGTCACGGGTTCATCGCCTCGCGGCGTCGATCCGGAATCCGTCAAAGACCTGCGGTATTGCGCGACCCAGTTCCCGAGCGTGGTGTCGTTGACACCCAGCTCGCGCGCGACCTGGATGATCGGACGGGGGCCGTCCAACACCAGGCGAACGGCTTCGTCCTTGAACTGCTGTGTATATCTCTTTGGCACGTGCTTTCTCTTTCCGGTTTCCTACAACCCTACGCGGGTCGCTGTCCGGAAGATCAAGGGCACCTCAAACCGCAGGCCACACACGCCCGGCCCACCCGGAAAGGTTCCCCGGCGAACTGAGGTTGCCCCTGGATCATGGGCACCGAGGCCCGCCACGGCGTGGGGCGCCGACGCCGTGGCGGGCCCGGACCCCTCGACGCGCACCGGCCCCGAGGACGGCGGTCCGCGGTGGCCGGACACCGCCGTCCCGCCGCCACCGGCACGCGCATCGCCGCTGTCGGCGACCACCACCTCCCGCACGACCGCCGGCGCGTCGGATGCACGCTCGCGTCGGCGCCATCGCACGGTGGCCGCCTCGCCTTCCCCGATGCCCCGGCGCCCGATCGTGGCGTACCCGGTCAGGGACGGCGGTCGATCCCGGTGTCGGCACTGCTGCCGGGACCATCGG
>NZ_JBHZAV010000396.1:0-2168 GCF_042754445.1 Embleya sp. NPDC059213 | reverse complement strand
GGCTCAAGGGCCACCGCACCCTCGCCGGCCGACGCATCGTGCTGGCCGGCGCCCATCCGTTGTTGCTGATCGCCGCCGCGCAGTTGGTGCGCGCCGGCGCCGACGTCGCCGAAGTCGCCTTCGCCCAGGGCCTGCCCCACCCCGCCGAGCTCACCCGCGCCCTCGCCGCGCTGCCCGGCAACCGGGCCAAGGTCACCGAGGGCCTCGCCGCGCTGCGCACCCTGCGACAGGCCGGCGTACCGATCCGCACCCACACCCTGCTTCTGCGCGCGGACGGCGAGGAACACGTCACCGCCGCGGTGCTGGCCCGGGTCGACCGCGACTGGCGCCCCGTACCCGGCACCGAACGCACCGTCGCCTGCGACACCGTCGGCACCGGCTACGGCTTCGTCCCCTCCACCGAACTGGCCCGCCAGGCCGGGTGCGCGGCGACCTGGAACGGCCCCGCCGGCGGCTGGGTCCTGGTCCACGACCACGCGATGCGCACCACCCTCCCGCACATCTGGGCCGCCGGCGAACTCACCGGCATCGCCGGCGCCGAACACGCGGTCGCCGCCGGCAAACGCGCCGCACTGGACATCTGCCGCAGCCTGGGCATCCTCGACGCCGCCGCCCACGACCAGGAACTCCCGGCCGTGGAGCGGGAATTGGCCGCGACCACCCGGATGGCCCGGCTGCTGGAGCACACCTGCGCACCCGACCGCGCCGCGCTCCACGCGCTCGCCGACGACGACACGCTGCTGTGCCGCTGCGAGGAGGTGACCTACGGGCAGATCCGCTGCACCCTGCGGGAGAACCCCGGCCTGGGCACCGCCGACGCGGTCAAACTCCTGACCCGGGCGGGCATGGGCCCGTGCCAGGGCCGGATGTGCGGACCCGCCCTGGTCGAACTCCTGCACCAGGAAACCCACATCCCCCGGGAAACCCTCGGCCCCTTCACCGCCCGCCCCCCGATCAAGCCCCTCCCGGTGTCCGCCCTCGCCGAGGCCCACGACGCCGGCACGCACACCCCCACACCACCCGTCGACACGCCTTAGGAGCACCGCCCGGCGGCAACGAACGCTAACGACCCTCTACTGCGTGGCCCGCACCCCCTGGACCCCGCCGCTGACCTACAGCTGACCCGCCGCCGGCCGATCCACCAGGCCGGTTCACCCTCATCGGGCATCCCGCGTCAGCCCCGGACCTCCCGGCCCGCCCGGGTCCAGTTGTCGTGCAGTCGATCCAGATACGAACTCGCCTGCGAGCCCGGTCGCACGCCGCGCGCGAAGGCCCGCATGTTGCCCGCTCCGGCGTTGTAGCCCAGCGCCAACAGCTCGTTCTTCGTCAGCGCACCGGCCCACTTCGCGGGCAGTTGGGCGGCCAGGTCGTGCAGGTGCCAGGCGGCGGCCCGGATCGCGAGATCCGGGTCGTCGGGCAGCTCCTGCCAGTCCCGATCGGCGAAGTCCCGGCCCTGCTTGGCCTCGTCGAAGGCCGCCCTGTGCATGTTCGCGATGCCGAACGCGGAATCCGGCTTGAGCTTCTGCCAGGCCCGCTCCAGCGCCGAGTCGTGCGGCTTGTACGACTCGTTGTGCAGGATGGCCATCAGCAGTTGCGGATCGATGCCGGCCGCCCGCGCATGCCGAACCACCTGCGGCGCATAGCGGGCCGGCTGCCCGCCACCGCCCTTGGGCACGGAGTCCTCGGCACCCGGAGTCGCCGAACCGGACGCCCGAGCCGAACCGGTCTCCGGCGGATCGCACGCCACCACGCCCGCACCCGCCAACACGAGCACCATCGCCGCCGGCCACCACCGACACCCGCGAGACTCCCGCACGCCGCGCCCTTCCCCTCCATACCTCCGGCCCGATCGGCCAGCCTACGCGTCACACCGCGCCGCCCCCGGCACCACCCGACCCCGGACCGGACAGGCCCACTGGAGGGGTGGGCGGTTCGGTGAGGTTCGCCGGGGAGCCTTTCCGGGTGGGTCGGGTGCTTTGTGGCCGGCGGTCGCGACTTGGTGGGGCTGGGCGCGGATGGCCTTGTACTAAACGGTCGGCGTGGGCTGGCGGAGATCAGCCCGGTCCCACGGTCACCGGCGGTCAGGAGCCCTGGACTCCCCGGCGAGACACGGGCGTTGCTCGCCGGAAAGGCGCTGGCAACGGCGGAGCCGGAGGGGCAGCCCGGTC
>NZ_JBHZAV010000395.1:0-2258 GCF_042754445.1 Embleya sp. NPDC059213 | reverse complement strand
GCACCCCGAGAGGACCGCGTCCACACGGCGGGCCCGAGGCTCGGGCGCGCGCCCGGCCGACGGAACCCGATCGCGGAACCCGATCGCGGAACCCGATCGCGGAACCCGATCGCGGAACCCGCCGTGGTCGCGTCGCAACGCACGCCGTCGAGCGACCCGGACGTCACCGGGATGTGGTCAGGTAGTCCCGGATCGCGTCGCGGTTGTGGGTCAGGCAGGCTATGCGTTCTTCGAGCTGCGCCAACTCGTTGTCAAGGAGCGCCACGAGTTCCGGCCCGGGCGAAGGCGGCAGGGTCAGCGCGCCCTGCAGACACGGGATGACCGAGCGCAACGCACGCGTCGACAGCCCCGCGTCGATCAGCCCCCGGATCTGTTGGACGCACGCTATGGCGTTGTCCGGATAGTCGCGGTAGCCGTTCTCGCTGCGGGCCGGCCGGAGCAGGCCCTGCTCCTCGTAATAGCGCAGCAGCCGCGCGCTGACGCCGGTGCGTCGCGACAACTCGCCGATCCTCATCCGCACCACCCCACGTCGCCGGATTTGACCTTCACACCGATGTGAGACTCCTAGCGTTCCGACCATGTCCAGTGAAGTGCAACCCTCGACGACCGCGCCCGTCGCGGCCACTGCTTCGAACAATCCGGCAACGCCCACCGATTCGGCCATGTCGACCGCCTCGGAGCCCAGATGGCCGCTGGGTGGGCTGCTCACCCTGTCGGCGGCGGTGTTCGTCGCCTTGACGACCGAGATGCTACCGTCCGGGCTCCTTCCGACGACGGCCCGTGACCTGGGTGTGTCCGAAGTCGCGGCCGGGTTCCTGGTGAGCGCGTTCGCGTACGCGATGGCGCTCGGCGCGATACCACTGACCGCGGCCACCCGGCGCCGGCCGCGGCGCTCGCTGATGATCGGTACGTTGGCCGGGTTCGTGGTGGTCAACGCGGCAACGGCGATTTCCGGGAGTTATCCGCTCACCCTCGTGGCCCGGGCCGTCGGAGGGCTGCTCGCAGGCGTGTTCTGGTCGATGGCGGCGGCGTACGCGGTCCGCATGGTCGCCCCCGACCGGGTCGGCCGCGCGGTGGCGATCGTCTTCGCGGGCCAAGCGGCGGCTTTGACGATCGGCATACCGCTGGGCACGGCCGTCGGGACCGCGGTCGGCTGGAGAACAGCTTTCGCGGGCCTGGCCGTGTCGGCCCTCCTCCTCGCGGTACTCGCGGCCCGCACCCTGCCCGCGTTGCCCGGTGACCGATCGATCGCGCGGGCACGCGTGATCGACGTGCTCCGGACACCCGGCGTGGTGGTCGTCGCGGGCACCACGACGGTCGTGATGCTGGGGCATTTCGCCGCGTACAGCTACATCGTGCGACTGCTGGAGCGCGCCGGCCTCGGCGAGTCCACGGTCGGATGGGTATTGCTCGCCTACGGTGCGGCCGGCGCGGTGGGCGTCGGAGCCGCGGCGGCATCGGTCGACCGTCGCCCACGCGGCGCCCTGTTGACCACTTTGGGTGTGCTGACCGCCGGTGTCCTCGCGCTCGCCCTCGCCGGCCGGCACACGGTCGCGGCGGTCGCGGCGGTCGCGGCCTGGGGCCTGGCGTTCGGGGCACTCCCCACACTCCTGCACGCGGCGGTGGTACGCGCGGCCCCCGCGACGCCGGAAGTCGCCGACGCCGTGCTGAACTCCGGCTTCAACATCGGCATAGGTACGGGTGCGATCGTCGGCGGTCGGATCCTGGCGACGGTCGGGATCGCGGCAGTGCCATGGATTGCGCTCGCCCTGATCCTGGCGGGTACGGGCGTGGCGGTGGCGGCCCGCCGTACCGGGTTCCCGAGACTGTCGAAGGACCGGGCGGGCTGACCGGCCCCGAGTTTCGGGTTCCGGGCAGCCGTCTCGCGACGACGCATGCGTGCAAACGCCGCTGTACACAGCCACCACGATCACTTCCTGCACGTCGGAATGCACGCCGCCGTCCCGCCCCGCAGGCGGGCCTGGACGGTCGATGGGTGAGTGCATGGCCGGGGCGGCCGGGGCTCGGTTCGGGTCGCGCCGGCCGAGGCCCGCCCGGCGGCGAGGGCGGCGCCGGCCAGGCACACGACCGCGGCGATGATCGCCGCGGTGTGTACGCCGTTCACGAATCCGTGGCGCGCGGCCGTCCGCAGCACGGACAGTCCTTCCGGGGCCGGGGGTGGACGGAGTCCGAAGACGTCCGGACATCGGCTCGCTACGGCGGGATCAGGCGGTGCCGGGCCGGCCCCGCCGCGCGAG
>NZ_JBHZAV010000394.1:0-2283 GCF_042754445.1 Embleya sp. NPDC059213 | reverse complement strand
CTTGGTGAACCATGTCGTCAGGGACGCCGGGTGAGCGGCGCACCCGCCGACCCGGTGGATGGGGCGCCCGACGGTCCGCTGCGCTGGATGCGGCTCGGCACCGCCCGGTTCCTCGACGCCTGCGCGGCACTCGACGAAGCCGCGTTCGACGCCGACACTCCTCTGCCCGGCTGGACCCGGCGGCACCTGGCCGCGCACGTGGCGGGCAACGCGGACGCCTTGGGCAACCTGGTGAGGTGGGCCGCCACCGGTGAGCCGACCCCCATGTACGCGTCCCCGGACGAGCGTCGGACCGGCATCGAACGCGGCACGACGATGACCGACGCCGAACTGATGAACCGGCTGAACCGATCCGCCACCGCCCTGGCGGCCGGCCTCGACGCGCTCGCCCCCGACCGGTGGGCACACGAAGTGGTCACCGCCCAGGGCCGCGTCCTGCCTGCCGGGGAGATCCCCTGGCTCCGGGCTCGCGAAGTATGCGTACACACCGTCGACTTGGCAGTGGGGATCGGATTCGCCGCATTCCCGGAGGACTTCCTGAGGCGGCTGACCACCGAAGCCGCCGCCAAGCACGGCGCCGGATCCGGCCCGGCCGTCGATCTCACGGCCACCGACATCGACCACACGTGGCGACTGGCCGGCCACGGTGAACCGGTCGTGATCCGCGCCCCGTTGGCCGACATCACCGCATACCTGACCGGTCGCGTCGCGGTTCTCCCCACCGAGTCCGGCATACCCGCGCCCGAACTCGGCGCATGGCTGTAAGGACACACGCAATGACCGAAGACACGACGCCTCGCGACACGGCGTCCGGCTACACGACGCCCCCCGACACCACGGACGTGCTCGTCGTCGGCGGCGGAATCGGCGGCCTCGGCGCGGCGTTCGCCCTCGCCATCGAGGGGCTGCGGGTGCGAGTGCTGGAACAGGCACCGGAGTTCGGCGAGGTCGGTGCCGGCCTCCAACTCGCTCCCAACTGCACCCGCATCCTGCACGAGTACGGCCTGCTGGACGAGGCCAAGAGGCTCGGCGTCGTGCCGGACTCCATGGTGATGTTCGACGCCGTCGATGGCACCGAGCTCACCCGCCTCGATCTGCGCAACCTGGAACGACGCTACGGCTTCCCGTACATCGTGATCCACCGCAGCGACCTGCACACCCTGCTGTTGAACGCCTGCCGACGTGCCGGCGTCGACCTGGCCACCGACAGCCGGGTCACCGAGTACCACCGCGACGGCCCGCGACCGTCGGTCCTTCTGGCCGACGGTCGCACCGAGCACGCCGACGTGGTGATCGCGGCGGACGGCCTGCACTCGGTCGCCCGCGACCGGTTCGTCGGTGACGCGCCGGTCAGTTCGTCCTACGTGGCGTACCGCGGCGCGGTTCCCATCGACAACGTCCGCGACCACCATGTGCACGAGAACGCCGTCGTCGTACACGTCGGCCCGCGCTGCCACTTCGTGCAGTACGCCCTCCGCAGCGGCGAGATGTTCAACCAGGTGGCCGTGTTCGAGTCACCGAAAGCCCTTGCCGGCAAAGCCGATTGGGGCACACCGGACGAACTCGACGAGGCCTTCGCGGATACCACCGACCAGGTCCGCGCGGGCATTCCCCTGATGTGGCGCGACCGGTGGTGGCGCATGTTCGACCGCGAACCGATCGACACCTGGGTGTACGACCGGGTCGTCCTGCTCGGCGACGCGGCCCATCCACCCCTGCAATACCTGGCCCAGGGCGCGATCATGGCGCTCGAAGACGGCTGGGTGCTGGCCCGGCACGCCGCCCGGAACCGCGCGGCCGACAAAACCGTGGACTGGACCGCCACCCTCGCCGCCTACCAGGCTGTCCGCCCCGAGCACTGCCGCCGCGTACAGCGCACCGCCCGGGCCTGGGGCGAACTCTGGCACCTCGACGGGCTCGCCCGCGCACAACGCAACGCGATCCTGCGAGAACGCGACACCCACGACTACACGTTCGTCGACTGGCTGTACGGCCCGACGGCACTGGAACCGGACGAGGAACCCCCCGCGTTCGTACCGATCCCGCTCGGGACTCCCCCGTCCACGATCGCGCGAGGGTGAGCGACGCGCCCCGTCGGGGACGTTGGGAACACCTCGCGTACGAAGACCCGTTGCCCACGACGCGGGAGATCACGGACGGGGTGGGCACCGGATCCCGGGATAACCGCGGTGGCCCGTCGTCCCCCCGGCCCTGGGACGCCCCGGGGACCTCGACCGCCACAAACAACCCATGTTCCAACCGCCGCAGTCCCCCACGGCCCAC
>NZ_JBHZAV010000393.1:0-2316 GCF_042754445.1 Embleya sp. NPDC059213 | reverse complement strand
GGGGATCGGGCGCGCGCGCTGGTCGAGTCGGCCGAGGCCGGGCTGCGGTCCGCGCGGCTGCCGTCCGACGGCGACCACGGGCAGGCGCTGATCGGCGTGGCCCGAGCCGCGCTGTGTCTCGAACTCGGCGACGGGTCGGGCGCCGAGGCGGCGCTCGGGCGGGCCTACGCGGCGGCGGTCGACAGCAACGACATGCCGATTCTGGCGATGGTGGCGGTGACCGTGGCCGGCCTCGCCGCGCGGTACGGGCGGCACCGGGACGCGGCCCTCGTGCTCGGCGCGGCGGCCCGCCTGCGCGGCGCCCACGACCGTACCGATCCGCCGGTGCGCACGCTGACCGACCGAGGGCGGGCCGCGCTCGGCGACGAACTCTTCGCCGAGGCATACGACACGGGTTGGCGGCTCGACACACCGGCGGCCCTGACCCGCGCCGATCCGGCCCACCTGCGCCGCGCCGGCGGGATGCACCGTAGTTAGGCCGGAACGCCCGGGGACCCGTCGAGCGTCGGGGACGCGGGCCAGTGCTGGGCGGTGAACAGGCGGGCCACCAGGGCGCCTCGGGTCGAGACGTCGGTCTTGGCGAAGATCGTCTTGAGATGGTCGCGGACCGTGTGCGGCGAGATGAACAGCGCCGCGGCGATCTCGGCGGTGCTCAGGCCGCGCGCGGTGAGCTGGGTGATCTGGAGTTCGCGCGAGGTCAGGCCGTACGCCTCGGCGACCAGCACCGCCAGGTCGGCGGGCGTCGCGGGCTCGATCACCAGGGCCACCGGGCCGGGCCGGCCGCCGGGTCCGGTCAGGCACGAGGCGTGGCAGCTCAGCCAACGGCCTTCGGTGGTCCGGATCCGCACCCGGGCGCTGCCGCGGTCGCGGCCGTCGGCGATGGCGCGGGCCTGGAGCGCCGTACCGAGCACCCAGATCGGCAGCCTCAGCCCGAGCGCCGTGGGAAACGACGGCCCCTCGGGCAGCCGCGCGAGGTGCCCGCGTGCCTCCTCGTTGGCGGAGGTGGCCTCGCCCGCTTCGTCGAAGAGGATCAGGCCGGGCGCGGGGGAATCCGTGCCGGGCGTCGACGCGGGCGACCGGGCGAACCCGCGCAGCCGCCCGGCCAGCGGACGGGACAGCTCGGCGAGCAGCGCGGTCTCCTCCGGGCGGAAGGCGTCGGTGGTGCGGAACAGGCTCACCAGGCCCCACGGCCGATCGCCGATCCGGAGCACCGCGCGCAACTCGTCGTGTACGCCCTGGTCCAGCAGCAGCCGGCGGAACCGGGCGCTGCGGCCGGGCAGATCGCCGGTGGCCGCGCGCAGCCCGGCCGCCGGTACACCGGCCCGGGCCAGGTCGCGGAACGGCAGCACGTTCTCCTCCAGCAGTTCGCTCTGCCAGTAGGCGGCGCAGCCCTCGCCGGAGCCCATGTTCTGCACCAGCATCGGCGCGGTGATCAGACCGGTCTCCGGGTCTGCGGCGGTCCACACGGCCGACTGGAACGGCACCTGCCGGCGCAGCCGGGCCGAGACGCGGCCGAACAAGTCGAGGGCGTCGGCGGCCTGTTCGGCCGCCGCGAGCACCCCCCGGTGTGGATCGCTCATGCCTGTCCCCCATCGATCGGCCGCCGGGCGCCCGCGCCTTCCGGTTGCCCAGCCTGGTCTGTCGCCCCATCGCACGGAACCCCTCGTTCGAGGGGGTTGTTCCCTGTCGATTCCCCGGCCGCGAGGGATGGGGCTCCCCGGCGCGGGCGGACAGGGTCGGTGGCACACGATCACCGGAGAGGGACACCATGGACATCGCAATCGTCGGGGGCGGCGCCGCGGCCGTCGGCCTGCTGCACGCGCTCGCCACCACCGAGGGCACCGCCGAAGCGGGCGGGACCGGCACCGTCACGGTCTTCGAACCGTCGCCGCACCGGTGGCGCGGGCGCCCGTACGGTCCGGATCTGGACGCGGTGCTGGTCAACACGCCACCCGCCCTGATGTCGGTCCGCAGCGGCGCCTTCGGCCACTTCGCGGACTGGCTGGGGGCCCGCGGCGGCGACCATCTCGACCCGCTCCTGGGCCAACCGCTGGTCCCGCGCGCGCTCTACGGCGAGTATCTGGTGCACGCCGCGGAGAAGGCCGTCGCGGCGCTGGGCGAACAGGGTTGGCCCGTGCGCGTGGTGGCCGCGCGGGTGGGTGCGGTCGTGCGGACCGGCACCGGCCTGGTGCTGCGCACGGACGACGGGCGCAAGTTCCGGGCCGACCGGGTGGCGCTGTGCGTGGGCGGGGGAACGGCCCCGGATCCGTACGGACTTGCCGGCGAGGCGGGCTTCACGGCCGACCCGTATCCGCT
>NZ_JBHZAV010000392.1:0-2358 GCF_042754445.1 Embleya sp. NPDC059213 | reverse complement strand
ACTCGCTCGGTGCGTTCCACGTCGAGGGCTTCGCCCGGATGTACCCCGAGCGCACCGCGGGCCTGGTGCTGGTGGACCCGAGCAACGAGCCGAGCGGCTCAGCTACCGAAGTAGTTGTCGAAGTTCTTGGAGAATTCCAGGTTGTTGAAGCGGTCCCAGTTGATCGACCAGGTCATCAGTCCGCGCAGGGTGGGTCGCACGCCGTGCGGCGTGTAGCCGCCGCAGTTGCTGCCCTTGGTCAGGCAGTCGAGTGCCTTGTTCACCTCGGTGGTGGACACCCATCCGTTGCCCGCCTGGACCGAGGCCGGCATGCCGATCGCGACCTGGTCGGGTCGCAGCGCCGGGAACACGTTGTTCGTGTTGCCCGCGACCGGGAAGCCGGTGAGCAGCATGTCCGTCATCGCGATGTGGAAGTCCGCGCCGCCCATGCTGTGGTACTGGTTGTCCAGGCCCATGATCGAGCCGGAGTTGTAGTCCTGGACGTGCAGCAGGGTCAGGTCGTCGCGCAACGCGTAGATGACCGGCAGGTAGGAGCCGCAGCGCGGGTCCTGGCCGCCCCACTGGCCGGAGCCGTAGTACTGGTAGCCCATCTGCACGAAGAACGTCTCGGGTGCCATGGTGAGCACGAACCGGCTGCCGTACTTGGCCTTGAGCGTCTTGACCGCCGAGATCAGGTTGACGATCACCGGCGTGGTCGGGTTCTTGAAGTCGGTGTCACCGGTGTTCAGCGACAACGAGTGGCCCTCGAAGTCGATGTCCAGGCCGTCGAGTCCGTATTCGTCGATGATCCCGCCGACCGATTGCACGAACTTGTCCCGGGCGGCGGTGGTGGACAGTTGCACCTGGCCGTTCTGGCCGCCGATCGAAATCAGCACCTTCTTGCCGGCCGCCTGCTTGGCCCGGATGGCGGCCTTGAAGTCGGCGTCGCTCTCCACGCTCGGGCACTCGGTGACCGGGCAGCGCACGAACCGGATGTCACCGGAGGTGACCGACGTCGGCTCGCCGAAGGACAGGTTGATCACGTCCCAACTCGCGGGCACATCCGCCATCTTGGTGTAGCCCGCGCCGTTGGCGAAGCTCGCGTGCAGGTAGCCGACCAGGGCGTGCGGGGGCAGTTGGCCGCCTCCGCCGTCGGTGCCGGTGGTGGCGGTGACGGCCGCCGACTTGGCCGACTCGCCGGCCGAGTTGGTCGCGCTGACCCGGAAGCTGTACGCGGTGGACGCGGTCAGGCCGGTCACCGTCGTGCCGGTCCCGGTGACCGTCAGGTCCGGCGCGCCCTCGCGGTAGACCTTGTAGCCGGTCGCCCCGGGCACCGCGTTCCAGGACAGCGGCACGGTGGTCGCGGTCGGGGTGCCGGCGGCGAGGCCGGTGGGGGTGGCCGGGACTTCGACGACGCCCGTGGTGGTCGCGCTCACGGCGGCCGACCTGGGCGACTCGCCGGCGGTGTTGGTCGCGGTGACCTGGAAGCTGTATGTGGTCCCCTGGGCCAGGCCGGTGACGGTCGCGCCGGTGCCGGTGACCGTCTGGGCCAACGCGCCGTCGCGGTAGACCTTGTAGCCGGTCGCCCCGGGCACCGCGTTCCAGGACAGCGGCACACTGGAGGCGGTGGGCGCGCCGGCGGCCAGGCCGGTGGGCGCGGCCGGGATCTGGGTGCCGCCGAGGCCGGTCAGCGACAGGTCGTCGGCGTGGTAGGCGCCCGTGCCGTACCAGCCGTGCGTGTACAGGGTGACCGACGTGGTGTTCGCGCCGGTGCGGAACGTGGTGCTCAGCCGGGTCCAGTCCGGTGCGGAGCCGGTCCAGGTGGCGGGGTCGGTGGTGCCGGTGCCGGTCGCGCCGAGGTAGACGTAACTGCCGCGCAGCCAGCCGGAGATCACGTAGTCGGAGTTGGGCAGCACGGCGACCGTCTGCGTGCAGCGCGCGTTGTCGCTGCCGGCCGGGGTCGCCTTCAGGGCCGAAGTCCCGCCGTGTACGGGGGTGCTGACGGTGGCTCCGCTGCCGGCGCTGCACGTCCAGCCGGTCAGACCGGATTCGAAGCCGCCGTTCTGCACGAGTTCGGCCGCGGCCGCGACATCGGCATCGGCGGTGCCGCCGGCGGCGGTGAGCATCGCGGCGGTCAACAGGGCGGTGCTTGCGGCGGCGACGAGGGAGCGCAGCCGTTTGGGGGGACGAACGCTGGTGGATCCGGACATGGGATTCCTCGCGTGGTCGGGACGGAACGGAGCAAGGTGGGGCCGCGCCCGGGCCCGGGGCGGGGTCGGGCCCCGGCGCGGCGCCCAAACGGCGCGGGTGGGTGTGGGGGCCGCCCCGGTTGGTGAACAGGGTTGCGGTAAGGGCGGGCCCGTTTGGGGGCCCAGGGCT
>NZ_JBHZAV010000391.1:0-2362 GCF_042754445.1 Embleya sp. NPDC059213 | reverse complement strand
GTACGGCCGGGCCAAGCCCGACCTCCTTCGCAAGCGCATTCTTCTCTGCCACTGAAGATCCACATCTCGTGTTTCACCAAACTCGCGACAGAGTCAGTATCTACTGACCGCTGTCAACCGGGCCGAACCTGCGGCCTCAACCGCTCACCACAGCCCGGACACTTCCGGTTCCCGGCCCGGCCGGCGTCCTCGAACACCACACCAGCCTAGGGCCCAGACCCACTCAGTCCGGCAGATATGGAACAGGCACTCACCTTTGCCGTTTAACCTCCGAGGCCGGTGCGTCGCCGTCAGAGGGGTGTGTCAGAGTCTGCGGATGCTCGAAATCGTGGTGCAGACGGAGAACGGGGAGCGGCACGTCCGTGTGTCCGCTGAGGACTTCGCCGGGTTGGTCCGGCGCATCGGCGGTGACGGTGATCGGTTCCTCGTGGTCCAGCGGGTACCCGACGTGCCGGATGTCTTCGCGCAGGTCTGGCACGCGGATGGCGGGGACTACACGCTGGAGTACCGCGACGGCTCCGCCGACCGGCACTTCCAGGTGATGGTCGACAGCCCTGAGACCGTGATCGCCGCCATGGTCGGCTGGGCCCGCCAGGAGTCGGGTTGGGATGCCGCTCTGGCCTGGTCGGTGTTGGATGCGGGTTCCTCTCCCGAGGTGCCGCCGCTCGATCTGGACGAAGGCGACCACCAACTGTTGGAGAAGCGGCTTCGCGAGGTGCTGGTCGGTGGGTACGCTTCCCGCGCCGAAGTAGCGGAGATCGCCGAGGAGTACCTGGTCACGGAGGATCGCCGTCCCGTTTCGCGTGAGCAGGCGGCGGCACTGTCCGACCGGATGTGGCTGGAGCGCGTCGCGGAGCAGGCCGAGTGGCAAGGCGAGACCGACCCTGAACGGCTCGCCCGCGCGTTCGCCGCCCTTCAGGAGGCCGGCATCACCGCCCGCGAGCACTTCACGTGCTGCCGCACCTGCGGCGACTCCGACATCGTCGGCGAAAGCGGGACCGGCGCCCGTGGATTCGTCTACTTCCACACACAGTGCACAGACTCAGCAGCGGCAGGCCACGGCTTGATGCTGCTCTATGGCGGCTTCGACGGTTCGTCCGCGACCACCACAGCCGTCGGCCACGAGGTTGTCGCTGCTCTGGAAGCGGCCGGCCTGGCTGTTGAGTGGGACCGCGACCCTGGTCGGGCGATCACCGTCAGCCCTTTGGACTGGCGCCACCGCCTGGTCGGATAGCGACCGGGACGCCTCGGTAGCAGCATGCCGCGCGGCTGTCCGGGCTTTCGGCGATCACATGCGAACTGCACGGCTTTCACCCGATCCTGTGCTTTGACCAAGAGGCACATGCCGGATTGAGGCGAAGGCCGTGGTGACGAATCTGCCGCACAGGCGGGAACGCGTTGAAGCGTTCGCGGAACTGTCACGCTTCCGAAGCACGTGGCATGCCTGTCTCACCCGGCGCTCGGATGCCCTGTTCGAGCTGGCGGACGCGCTGCTCCGCGCGGACGGACCGGTCAAGACCCTGGTCGGGCTGTCGCTCGCGCCGGAGCACCGGCGCGGGCATGGGGCTCTCTACGACGCGCTCAACCAGGGGCGGATCGACACCAGTCGGCTGCGGGACGTACTCGTGGGGCTGCCGCTGCCACGCGCCGCCTACGGGCGGATCGTGCTCGCGGTCGACGTCAGCCCGTGGCTGCGGCCGGACGCGGACACCGGCGAAGGCCGGTCGTTCTGCCACACCTACGGGCGCGGCGAGGGCAAGCACCAGATGGTGCCCGGCTGGCCGTACTCGATCGTCGCTGCGCCGGAACCCGGGCGTAATTCGTGGACGGTGGTGCTGGACGCGGTCCGGCTCGGACCGGGCGAGGACGTCGCCGCGACCACCACGGTGCAGGTCCGCGTGGTCGTCGAGCGCCTGGTCGCTGCGGGGCAGTGGAAGCCCGGCGACCTGGACGTCATGATCGTCCTGGACGCCGGATACGATGTCCCGAGGATCGCCTACCTGATGGCGGGCCTGCCCGTCGAGGTGCTCGGGCGGATGCGCTCGGACCGGGTTCTACGACGCCCGACACCGACGTACGCGCATCCTCCGCACGGTGGCCGGCCGCCCAAGCACGGCGGCGAGTTCGTGTTCGGCAAGCCCGACATCTGGGGCGAGCCGCAGGTAGCCACAACGACCGAGACCTCTCGCTACGGCATCGCCAGGGCTACGGCGTGGGACCGGCTCCATCCGCGGCTTACGCGCCGATGTGCCTGGGTTGAGCACACTGACGAACTCCCCATGATCTCCGGCACGGTCATCCGCCTCCAGGTCGACCACCTACCCAAAGGCGGCGACCCCAAGCCGGTCTGGCTCTGGTGGTC
>NZ_JBHZAV010000390.1:0-2420 GCF_042754445.1 Embleya sp. NPDC059213 | reverse complement strand
CCGAACGTACTCCGCGCCCGCGTCAGCCGGCCGGAACGTTGTCGACGTGGGGATGCCGTCGATCAATGATCCCGGTCGCCGTGCGGACTCCCGTTGGATCTTCTCGTGGAGGGGGCTGGCGCTTCAGGACCCGAAGGTTCATAATTATCTTATGATCATCGTGAGGTAGATACATATGGCCTCCCTCCGGACTCAGATCGCGAGGTTCCCGTCATGACCACCGCCGTCGTCACCCGCGGCCTCGTCGACCCCTCCCGCGCCACCGGCGACGAGGCGACCGTGGCGAGCACGCCATCGAGGCAAGCCGGCCTGCACAACGCCTTCGGATGGGGGCCACGCCTGGCCGCCACCGGCGTCACCTTCGACGTGATCACGGTCGACATGCCCCTGGGCCTGGCGGCGTTGCAACTGCTGCGCGGGCGGGACATGCCGCTCGGCCCGGTGATCCTCGACGACCGGTGGCGCCGTATCGGCTTCCTGGTGCCGCCTCAGCGCGACGACCCCGTCCCCGAGGTCGAACTGCGCTGCGGCCCGCGTCAGGTGGGAGTCGGCGCGTGGGTCGTGCTGCCCACCGGCGACCAGGACACCATGGTGACGTGGCTGCAGCCACCCGCAGCCGGCGACCACCTCACCCCGACCGGGATCGTCCGCGAGGCCCTCCGCGAGGCCGCGACCACCCTCGGCACAGCAAACCCCCGGGCCTGATCCACTACTCCCCCGGCGCGTCTCCACCTCGCTGACCCCCACGTCAAGAAGGCCGGAGTGCGCGCGAAATCCAGATGGACGGCGTGGGCCCTGGTCACAAACCACCCTCCCGCTCACCCTGACGAACGACTCGGGCCGCAGCGAACCGGAACGACCTCGGCACCCCATCGGACTCGGATCTCGTTCCGAACGATCAGCAACTCCATTCGGCTTGCAGGAGTCGGTGGGGAATGCCGTCGGTCCAGCGGGCGGTGAGGGCGAAGCCGGCGGTGAGGCGGCCGAGTTCGTCGGCGGCCATGACGCCGCGGTCGCCGTCGACGACGACGACGAGGTTGTCGTCGGCGTGGTCGAGGTAGGGGTGGCCGCTGTGGTTGGCGGAGACCAGGCAGGGACGCACGTGCGCGGGGCCGAGGGCGGCGAACGCCTCGGGTGTGAGGAGGTCGCGCAACATCGCGAGGGAGGGGGCGATGTCATCGGTGGAGCCCCCTGTTCGGACCCATGCCGTGATGTCTTCGCGCGAGGTCAGCCGGTTGGCGAGGACGCTGTCCCCGGAGCATTTGAGATAGCGGCGGCCGTCGGGGTAGCGCAGCGGGGACATGACGATGCCGCCGTAGCGGATCTCGCCGTCGCGCTGCTTGAGGTACATGATCGCGGGCATGTCGTCGGCGACCGGGTCGGGGGCTTCGACGAGGACGACGGTCGCGCCGAGCGTGTCCATCGCGAGCCTGCGGTCGAGCAGTCCGCCCGCGTTGGTGGAGGCGCCGGTGGCCAGGACGACCGTGTCGGCGGTCCACGTCGCGCCCGAGCGTGCCGTGACGCGGCGGCCGGTGCCCGCGATGCTTGTCGAGACGACCTCGTCGCGGACGAGGGTGGCCCCGGCCGCGGTGGCGGCGGCGAGTTCGGCGGCGGTCAGGTCGCGGGGGTTGACGATGTACGCGTCGCGCTGCACGACCGCGACGTGCCCCGGTTCGAAGCGCAACCGCGGGTACGCCGCGCGGAGTTGATCCTCGTCGAGGCGTTCCACCGGGCGGCCGACGTCGGCGGCGTTGCCTGCGAGCCGGTCGAGGTCGAACCATTCGGACAGGTCCGGGTCGTGCAGGCTCCGCGGCATGACGGCGAGCGAATGCGAGGGCTTGGTGAAGGAGATGCCGGTCCGCTCGGCGAGTTCGGCGAAGCGGTCGATGGACCGGCTTGCGAGCAACGCGGCGACGAGGGGGACCTCGAGGACGTGGCCCATGCGCCCCTGGTCGTAGTGGCCGGCCCAGACGCCCTCGTGGTCGATGTGGGTCGCGGGCTCCGCGGGGCCGATCACCACGGTGCGGGCGCCTTGGTCGGCGAGGTGCCGTGCGGTGGCCGCGCCGATGGGCCCCGCACCGACGACGGCGACGTCGAATCGGTCCGTGGATGCGCTCATGGACTGCCCTGCTTTCCTGACGATGGGTTCGGACCTGTCACTCGTGCGACGAGCGGATCCGGGGTTTTGGGAATCGCGGAAGTCCGCGCCGTGGTCGAGGCGGGTTTGGCGGGCGCCCGCGCGTCGAGGTGAACGCCGGTGTGGGCGAGCGGACGGGCGCCGTGTCGGCCCTCGCCGGTGGCGACGGACACGACCCGCTGTCCTACGCCCGGATCATGGAGGAGCTCGGCTTCAGCTGCCTCGACAACGGGCTACTGATGGCGCTGGGGGCGCATGTCCTCGCGGTGGCACTGCCGATCCT
>NZ_JBHZAV010000389.1:0-2434 GCF_042754445.1 Embleya sp. NPDC059213 | reverse complement strand
GTCCTTCGCCCGGTTTCCACGGCCAGGCCCGGTCCGGCCGCGCGGCCACGTCGAACTCGCCCGGACCGAACCGGAGCGACGGGCAGTAGCCGCACACATCCCCTTCGATCCACGGCGGCAGGACCGGCTCCGGCGGGGACGACATGACGGCAGCGTACCGACCCCGGCCGGGTCCGCCGCCGGCGCACGCGACCACCGGTCGATCCCACCCGTCCCCTCCGTATCGCGCAACCCCACGGCCGGTTCGCCGGGTCGGCGACCGGGCCGGCGCGGCGGTGGAGGTTTTCGCGATTCGGGCGTCGGTAGGGGCTGTTCAGGCGCGGCGACGCGGGGTTCACTCGGAAGTACGGCATGTCCCGCCGCGGCGCCCGCATCGAACGGACAGGAGGAATCCCATGGTCCGACCGTTGATCCTCACCCGCAGGGCCCCCTCTCCCGACCCGGCCCGAGCAGCCCACTCCCCGCTGCCCGAGCACCACTTCGACGCCGCCCTCGGCCTCAACGTCACGGCCGACGGCACACCGCTGATCCACGCGGACGGCCACGACGCGATCGGCGAGTACACCGGGACCCAGGAAGCCGGTCGGTGGAAGAAGGACGACTGACGTCCGCACGTCGCATGGGCCGCCGCCGGGCGCAACCGCACCACCGCCCGGCGGCGTTCCGCGCCGTCCGACGGCCCCGCCGCCGGTCCGCGCGGACCACGAGGAGGTGACGATGGACCCGCTGCTCGCCGCCGCCCTGGACGGCCTGGGCATCGCCGAGGCCCCCCGCCCGCTGACCCTGGACCACACCGCCGCCTGGCGCACCCGGCACTGGAAGATCAGAACCGCGGCCGACCCCGCCGGCGTCGCGGCGCTGCTGCACGAGGCCCGCGTCGTCGCGCTGCTGCACGAATTGGGCCTGCATCCGGCGGGGGCCGCGAGCGCACGGGTCGGCGACGGTGCGTGGATCGCGATCGGCTGGCGACCGGGCACCACGCTGTGGGACTGGTGCGTCGCGGCCCGCCGTACCGGCACCCCCGGCACCCGGGCGAGCCTGCGCCGGATCGCCCATCGGGCCTTCACCCGACTCGCCGCACTGCACGCGGCCGGTTGGCGGCACGGCGACATCCAACCCGCCAACATCCTGATCACCCCGGGCAATGCGGTCGAGTTCATCGACCACGACCTCGCCCACCATCGCGACCTGCCGCTGCCGCACCCCTATCGAGGCGGCATGGACCAGTCGACCGCGCCCGAGATCGCCCGCGCACTCCTGGACGGAAAGCCCGACGCCGCCGTCCCCCTCACCGAAGCCGCCGAGGTCTACAGCATGGGCGCGTCGCTGCGCTGGGCCTGGACCGGGCACGCGCCCGCGACCACGCGTCTGCTCGGCCCCGGCGTGACCGCCGAGGACATCCTCCGGGACATCGCCACCGGGCGACACCGGGCCGCACTGGTCGACCACCGCCCGTGGGCCGACGCTGAACTGGAGGCCCTGATCGAGGCGACCACCGTCCGGAACCCGGCCCACCGCGCCGGGAACCCCGCCCGCCTGCGCACGACGAACGGGGTGTTGGGGTCGACGGCCGAACCGAGGTCTCCTGGGCGAGGTCGTCGGTGATCGCCGCCGAGTCGACCGTGCCGCGCAGATACCGCCACAGCGGCCCGTGCCATGCCTCCACCAGTTCGGTGAGCGCCTCCCGCTCCCCGAGTAGGCAGCGCACCACCAACAGTTCGCTTCCGTCCCGACCACCGCACCCCCTCCGTCGCACCGTATGTGCCGGGTAAGTCGGCACGCGCCCCGGAAAGGTTCACGACCCCCGACCCGAGGTCGAGGCGGGCGCGGGGTGCCGGGCAAGATCGACAAACAAATGTTTTCCGTTGTTTGTGTGAATCTCGTGAGAGTTTGCTTGGATAAGCGTCGGCCGGATATGAGCGGCTTGTTATAGGCGTTTTTGATCTGTGATCCACGTCACATTGACGTGCCTTTGGGTGCGGCGATTCACTTTCCAGGCGACGAGAATCGGAAAGTCGGATTCTGTAGCGATGTTTTATCGCACCGACCGCCCGAGTCACGCAGGGCTCGGCCGGTTCACAGTCACCTGGAGGTTGTCGTGACCAAGATCGTCAACTCTTTCTCCAAGAGGTTCAGGACCGAGAAGTCCATCAAGTCCGCCACCTGGTACATCTGGTATAGCTGATCGATACCGGCGGAGAACCGGCCGATCATCGAACCGACGCGGGTCGTGCCCGCTCCCGCCGCACGATCGGAACTCCTGCGGTAGCGCCACCTCGACCCGACGATGCGTCGGTTTGCCGTCCGGGCCCGCGTCCGGTGCCGCCGTTCGTCGGCGGCACCGGGCGCGGGACTCTCGCCCCCGTGGAGCAGCGATGAGTCGTGCGAGTCGTTCCGGACCCTCCGATACGGCCGGGCGCGCCCGGGTCACGAT
>NZ_JBHZAV010000388.1:0-2444 GCF_042754445.1 Embleya sp. NPDC059213 | reverse complement strand
CTCGCTCGTGACTTCGTGTCCCTTCGCTTCGCTCCGGGCCACGAAGTCAACGTTTTGCGGCTCCGCCGCTCTCCGCGCTGCGCGCGTCGATCACGGGGGCGGGCTGGGTCGGGGGCGCTGACGCGCCGAGGGTGGGGCTTTGGTTGGTGGGCGGAGGTCGTGGGCGCGGCGCGGCGCGCCGGTCGAACCGGGTCGCAAGCGCAGCGTGCCGGCGGACCCGGGTCGTAAGCGCGGTGTGCCGACCGGGCTGGGGTGCGGGGGAGGGCGAGGTGGGGATGGTGGCGATTCGTTCCGTTCATGTCAAGAAGTGGTAACCGGTCCGAACCAATGTTGGGGTGTCGTTCACCCGGTGACCATCCGGGCGTCGAACCGTGCATGCCTGCGCCGGTCAGGCTGTACTGATCGCCCATGCCCTGGAGAGCCGTCTCATGCACCCTGCCCGCGACGATCGATCGTTTTCGATGCCTGCCTCGGCGGTTCCGAGGCCGGGTCTGGCCGTGACGTCCGTTACCGGCAGGGCGAGCGAACTCGGGCGGCCCGATGGCCAGGGGCCGTGGTGGGCGACGGCGACGGCTGAGGTGACCGGTACGAGTGGCGATCCGGTTGCCGGTGCCTGGGTCACCGCCGAGGTACGTTCCGATGGCAACACCATGAAGCACTTCGGCCTCACCCGCCGCGACGGCACGGTCGACTTCGGTGTCTCGGTGTCCTGGAGCAACGACGCGACGGTGACCGTCACCACCGTTCGCCACCTCGAACTGCCGTACTACCCGGACCTGTCCACCGCCCACGAGGTCCGCATCCAACGCCCCCGACGAAACGTCTGAGCCGCCGCCTACGGCTTCCGTATCCGGCCGGGTGGGTGGGTGGGGTATGGCTTCCGCCCTGGGCACGGCAGCGGGGCGTGCCCCCTCGCGGCGCCGGCGGGCGTGGGCGATCGTGGGGTCGACCCCGACAGGCGTCGGAACATCCGCTGTCACGGCGGGCGTTGGGCCGGCGGGCCACACCAGGTGAGGTTGCGGCAGTGCTTGCACGCCACCGCGTCGATCGCCGTCGCCGCGCGGTGATCGGTCCACCGACCCACCCCCCGGTGTGGCGTGCGGTCGTGGTTCCGCGTTGTGGGGTGGGACGGACTGCACCACCATTCGGCTACGGACGGGGGTGAATCCTTTCGCGTCGTCGCGCCTCTTATAGGTGTTAGGTGTGCGGACGACCTCGTCCGCCCCCGTACCCCACCCGGGAGGACCTCATGACCGCCGTCATCGTCATCGCCGTCGCGGTTGCCGCGTTGTTGGTGTGCGCGTGTACCGTCACGCTGCTGCGCCGCCGGAGGCGTCAGGGTGTCTGACCGCACCTGGCCGGGCGCGACCCTGGTCGCCGCAGCGCAACGCGGCGATGTCGATGCGCTCACCGCGTTGGTGCGCGGCTCCTATCCGCACGTGAGCCGATTCGCGCACACGTTGTGCGCCACGCCCCAGGACGCGGAGGACGCGGCTCAGGAAGCGCTGATCATCCTGTACCGCAAGATCGGCATGCTCCGCGCGTCCGGGGCACTGGCCTCGTGGATGTTCCGGATCGTCCGCAACGAGTGCCTGCGGCGTACCCGCGCCCTGTTCCAACACGGGCCCGCCGACGATCCCGGTGGGTTGGACGCGTTCGGCGGCGCCGCGCGGTCCGCCGAGGAGGATGTCCTGCTGCGCCTGGAAGCCGAACGCGTCGCCGCCGCGATCGCCGCGCTGCCCGACGACCAGCGGCAGGTGCTGGTCATGCGGGACATCCAGGGCCTGCCCGGCCGCACCGTCGCGGACCGGCTCGGACTCGGCACAGCCGCAATGAAGTCCCGCCTGCACCGCGCCCGTTCGGCGGTACGCGAGGCCCTCCACGACGACCCGACCGGATCGAAGGGAACGAGGGAATCCGACCATGACTCCTGACTCGACCACGGCAACACGCCCCGCCCCGCCCGATTCCACCCCCGACGCCGCCGCCGATGCACGTGGCGGCTTCGCCAGCGCCACCGTCCCGCGCCATCTGGCCCGCGGTGCCATCGGGTTCGGCGCACTCGCCGGATCCCTGGCCCTGCTACCGGTCACCGGCCCGGCCAGCCTGCTCCTCGCCCCGGTCGGCCTGGTCGCTCTGCGCGGCTGCCCGATGTGCTGGGCAATCGGCCTCATGGAGACGGTCTCGGCCGGCCGCCTGCGCCGCTCCTGCACGGACGGGAGGTGCGAACTGAAGCGAAGCGGTCCCCACGACCCCGCACATTGACCCGCCCCGGCGCGGTCGCGTCGGACACCACGGACACCAATCCCGAGCCCGCCGAACCGCCGCCGTCCCCACCCACGACCACCCCCAACCCACCCCCAACCGGCCACCCCACCCCCGGCGCGTCAGCGCCCCCGACCCAGCCCGCCCCCGTGATCGACGCGCGCAGCGCGGAGAGCGGC
>NZ_JBHZAV010000387.1:0-2465 GCF_042754445.1 Embleya sp. NPDC059213 | reverse complement strand
CGTCACTCTTGCCCGAGCCGGCCTGGCCACCGCTCGACTCGGCCTTCGCGCCGCCACTGCCACCGCCCGAGGCCACCTTGCTCTCCGGCGAGCCGCCCTCGTCGGCGCAACCGACCGTGGTCAACGCGAGACCACTCGCCAGGACCACCCCGACCGCCAACCTCAGCGCCAGGGGCCGCCCCGACCGCGCGCGCCCGAACCTCGTCATCACTGCCGCTCCCACCCGTCGTCGCATCCATCGGTCCTGTGCACCCCTCGTCGTCACCGCCGTGACGGCGAGAGGGAGCGACAACAGGTCTACGCACCGACGGGTTACCACGACGTCACCCGGATCGGTTATCCGGAGTTAACACGGGCACGCGTATAACCGATGAGGGTCATCCGAAGTCTGCGAATCGGGCCATTCGCCTGTCGTTCCCAGACGTTCCCGCTCGCCCCCACGCCTTCCGACCCAACCTCCCCGCGCCCATCGGCGGACGGCCGAGCATCCGCCCGGCCGTTGGGAGTTCCGGCCGTGCGGCGGACCCACAGGGCCATGTGCATCGGCGCCGGCTGCGCGCGAGGCGTCCGCCCCGCACCGGCGCCCCGACGTCGTCTCGCGCGGCGTGTCCCACGGCGATGGGACCCGGCCGTCACCACGCCGAACCGCAGCCGTTTCCACCACCACCAACACACGGACGCCCCAACACCACTCATCAGCCGACGCATTCGAGAGGTCTTCCCATGGTCGTCGTACCGCTGCTCCTGACCCGCCGCCTCGCGCCCTCCGCAGGCAGCCCGCCCACGTTGCCGGACCACCACTACGATCCCGACCTGTGCGCGAACGTGGTCGCCGACGGCACCCTGCTCGTCCACGCCGCAGACGCGGACCGCGTCGCGGACTACACCTCCACCCAGGAGCCCTCAGGGCTCAAGGCAGACGACTGACCCCTACTCCACCGTCGTAGTCGTGGCTGCCGAGATCAACCCGCCGCCGGCACATCTCGACGGCCACGCCAACGCCGCCTGGGACGGCTCACCCGCCAAGGCCCGCCTCACCCGGCCCGGACGAGGCTTCCACCGAGACGGACCCAACGCCGCTCTCGGTGGCCGGAGTCGGCCCGGCCGACGGCCGCCACTCTCGCCTGAGCAATCCGAACACCCACGAGTCGGATACCTCGCCGTTCACGACACAGTCTTCCCGCAGCGTCCCTTCCCGCACGAATCCGATCTTCTCCAGGACCCGGGCGGATGCCACGTTGCGCGTATCGGTCTCGGCCTGAACCCGATTCAGGTCCAGTGTGTCGAACGCCCACCGCAGCAAGGCGTGCGCGGCCTCCGTCGCGAAGCCGTGGCCCCACATCGCATCGCCGAGGCAGTAGCCCAACGACGCGCTGCGACAGTTCTCGTCCCAGGAGGTCAGACCGCACCAGCCGACGAAGGCCCCGTCGGAAGCACGGTCGATGGCCACCCGGGCCCCGGTGCCGTCGTCCGCCATCTGCCGGCACATCTTGACGAACCGTTCGGCGCGGGCCCGTTCGTGCCACGGCGGGGAGTCCCAGTAGCGCATCACGTAGCTGCTGCGGTGCAGCGCGAAGAGGGGGTCCGCGTCGGCGTCGGTGAAGGGGCGCAGTCGCAGGCGAGGGGTGTGCAGTACCGGGGTGGCCAAAGTCATGCGCACCATCCTGCGTCCTCATGAGGCGGACGGACACCGAATATCCGGTCCGGTCCGCATGACCGAGGCACGCCCGCCTACCGGCAGTTCGTGTACGGCACGACTACTCGTCCCGCCCACCGGTGCCCGGCCGTTCGGCGAACCGCGTGGAGGTCGAGTGCCGGTCGGGTGGTCACGGTTTCGGAGCGGTGGCCGCGTCGGTGAGTTCCGGAGATGCATGGGGCGGTTTGGGTAGGGAAATGGCGATGGTGAGGCCGCCGTGGTGGTTTGCGGTGGTGGTTATCCGGGCCGCGTGGGCGTGGACGATGGCCTGGACGATGGACAGGCCCAGGCCGGTGCCTCGGGCGGAGCCGGTGCGGTTGGGGCGGAACCGGCGGAACGGCTCGAAGAGTTCGGGGACACGTTCGGCGGGGATCAGCGGGCCGGTGTTGCGGACGCGGAGCGAACCGGCCGAGACGCCGACCGTGACGAAGCCGCCCGGATGGTTGTGTCGTACCGCGTTCTCGACCAGGTTGGTGACCAACTGGCGCAGCAGCAACGGGTCGCCGGACACCACGCTCTCGGCGAGGAGCGCGTCGACCCGGACGCCCGCCTGCTCGGCTGCGGGCTGCGTCTGTCGCAACACGTCGGCGGTCAACTCGTCCAACGCGACCGGCGACGTCTGGACGTTCCCGCGCTCGCTCACCGCCAGGCTCAGCAGTCCGTCGATCAGGTGCTCGGTGCGTCGGTTCAGGGCGAGCAGTTGTTCGCGGGTGTCGATGATGTCCTGTGGTGCGTGGGGGTCGGCGAGGCCGATCTCGATGGCCGTGCG
>NZ_JBHZAV010000386.1:0-2488 GCF_042754445.1 Embleya sp. NPDC059213 | reverse complement strand
TTCTTTTTGTCGCACCCACCCCTACTCGGTTACCCACCATGGGCACCCGGTCCCCCGGGCCCACCACACCGCCCGGCCCGCCCCCCCGGCGCGCCACGGGCAGGTCGGCGGCGGGAGCCGGTGGGTCAGAGGCGTCGGGCCGCCCAGGCCGTCCGGTTGTTGCGCAGTGTCAGGTCGCGGCGGTTCGCCAGGGCGTCGGGGTGGTCGTCCGCCAACAGGTGGTCGAGTGTGTCGAGGTCGTCGGCGGCCAACCGGTCGTCGAACGCGTCGCGGAAGCGGCGCAGCAGACCGTCCGCGTAGCGTCGCGCACCCGGCGGCGCCGGACTCGCCTCGATCGTGAAGGTGTGCTGCGCGGTCATCGTGAAACCGGCCCGCTCCAGGTACGGCCGCCAATCGGGGTGCGCGTTCGCCCCCGCCCGTGCCGCCACCTCGTGACAGCGCGCCTCCAGCCCGGGTCGGCCGATGCCGAGATCGTCGGGCAGGAAACGCGGCTGCGCGTCCATCTCGACGATCACCACCAGGCCGCCGGGGTTCAGCGCCGCGTACAGGTCGCGGAGCAGGCGGTCCGGATCGGCGAAGTGGTGCAGCGACGACACCGCCCACGCGATGTCCACGGCCTCGACGGACGGCCAGGCGACATCCAGGTCGGCCTGCACGATCCGGAGCCGATCCGCCGCGAGCCCGGCCCCCGGCGCCGCCGCCCGCAGCCGGTCGAGCAGCGCCGCCGATCGATCGATCGCCACGATTTCGGCCGCCTCGAATCGCCGGGCCAGCGCCAGGCTCCCGGTGCCGGTGCCCGCGCCCACGTCGGCGATCCGGCGCGGCGCCTCGGGGGCGTGCCGGCGGACCCAGTCGGTCAATTCGTCCAGGTACGGCCCGAACACCTCGGCGTCCAGGTCCAGCATGTCGGCCCACCCGGATTCGTCGTGGCCGCCCGCCGGCGCGTCCGCGCCCGCATCCGGGAGCCGGTCCGCGTGTGTGTGGTGCGGGTGTGCGTGGTGGAGGTGCCGGTGCTGCTCGGGGTGCGGATGAGAGTGCGTGCTCATGGCTCAACGGTAGACGCATCCATGCGCCCGACACATACACTATTGCCTATGACGCAAGAACTGGGTCTGGACAACATCGTCCGGCACCGTATCCGCGGGTTGCGCCTCGCGCGCGGCTGGTCGCTGGACGCCCTCGCCTCCCGCTGTCACCTGAGTCCGTCCAACCTGAGCCGGATCGAGACCGGGCACCGCCGGATCGCCCTCGACCAACTGGTCGCCATCGCCCGGGCCCTGGACACCACGCTCGACCAGCTCGTCGAGTCCGTCGACGACGAGGACGTGGTGATCCGGCCGCAGGAGTGTCACACCGAAGGCATGACCAGTTGGCTCCTGTCCGGCGAGCGCTCGCTGCACGGCGTCACCGTGGCGAAGCTGCGGATCACCCGCGACCGGCCGACCGGCACCGAACACCTGAAGGTGCATCCCGGCCGCGAATGGTTCACCGTGTTGTCCGGCACCGCCCGGCTGCAACTGGGTGAGCGGGTGATCCTGATCCAGGCCGGCCACGCGGCCGAGTTCTCCACGATGACCCCGCACTCCTTCGGGGCTCAGGACGAGCCGGTGGAACTCCTGATCATCCTCGACCACAACGGGGAACGCTCACACTTCCCATCCGGCACGACACCCCACCCGTAGCCCCGGTCACTCCGCCACTCGGCCTACCGCCGGGGCCGCCGGCACCGGGACAGCGACCTGTCGAGGTGTCGCTCGTTCACCGGGCATGAGCAATCACGTCCCGCCGACCGGCGACGCCCGCACCGTCGCCGACACCCGCCTCTCCCCCGAACAGCGTGCGGCCCTGGAACGGCTGACCTCGGCCGGCGACCGCGCCTGCGCCTGGCTCTGCGCACACGGCCGGCCGGGCGGGCCGGCCTGGGCCCTCGCGGGCGCGATCGAGCACGTTCTGCGCAGCCTGCAGGTCGCCGACCCCGCCGCCGACCCCGGTCCCGACCATCGCGCCCGTCCCGGCGTCGACGCCGATCTGCTCCTCTACCTGGACCCGTACGCGAGCCCGGCCGGCCCGGTCCTCGGTGCCGTCCCGCTGACCGCCCCCGAAACCGTCGCCGTGCTCACCGCGGCCGGCTGTGCCCGAATCGCCCCGCAGGCGATGTCCCGCGCCGACTGGGCGGACCACCTGCGAGTCCTGGCCGACGCGATCGACGACGCCCTGGACCACGCCACCCACCCGTCCCGGTCCGCCGCCCCGAGCCCACGCCACTCGGCCTGAGCACCAGGACCGACCCACGACCGATCGAGCGAACGAACGCCGACACCGCCCGCCTGCTCACCCCCCGACCCGTCCGAGCCCCCGAACTTCCCTGGCCCACGGGCAGCCACCGGCAGCCACCCGTCCACGGCACCATGCCGACCCGGATCACGGGCCCCGACCCCCGCGGCGCTGCTCACGGTGAAGTCCCGGGTGGGCGGCGCCGGTTCGCGGC
>NZ_JBHZAV010000385.1:0-2505 GCF_042754445.1 Embleya sp. NPDC059213 | reverse complement strand
TCGCCACCCATCGACGCGGCACCCGGATACATCCCCAGCGTGATCAACACGTCCCGGAAATTGAGCCCCGCCGCCCGCACCGCGATCCGCACCCGACCCGTTTCGAGTCGGTCCTCCTCGGCGTCCTGCGGTGCCGGCCCGAGGGCCAGGCCCTCCAGCGTCCCGGTGCCGGCGGTGTGCAACCGCCAGGCTCCGGCCGGCGGGACCAGTGCGTCGCCGGGGCCGCCGAGACGGGCCAACCTGGGTACGAGCAACTCGCCCTGGCGCAAGGCGAGTTGTGTCTCGCCGCTGCGCGTCGCGGCGTCCAGCAGGGCTGCGGAGGCCGGGCTGTCGTCCGTGTCCACCAGGACGAACCTGCCGGGATGCTCGCTCTGCGCCGACCGGATCAGGCCCCACACCGGCGCGTGTACGAGGTCCGCCACCACATCGCCCGGGCCGGCCGCCACCGCACCGTGCGTGACCAGGACCAGCCGCGACCGTGCCTGCCCCTCGGCCGCGAGCCACTCCCGGATCCGGCGCAGCACGTGCGCCGCCGCCTCCGACACGGCGTCCGCGAGCCCGGTGCCGACCGGGGTCGCAGAGGGGGCACAGTCGAACACCGTCACGTCGTCGGCGTCGGCACCCGTTTGTTCGATCGCGGCCACCGGGGCCGGGATCCAGTCCAGGCGCAGGAGGTTGTCGGCCGTATCGTCGGCGGCACGCACGAGCCGATCGGCGGCGATCGGCCGCAGGACGAGGCCACGCGCGGAGAACACCGGTCCGCCGGTGCCGTCCGTGGCCTCCACGGCCACCGAGTCCGCGTCGCGCACGGACAGGCGTACGCGCAGCGACGACGCCCCGGATGCCCGCAGCCGTACCCCGCTCCAGACGAACGGCAGGCGGACCGCGGCACCGCCTTCGCCGATGGCGGTCAGCGCCGCCGCCTGCAACGCGGCATCGAGCAGCGCCGGGTGCAGCCCGAACCGGCCGGCGCTTTCCCGGTGCTCGACGGGGAGCGCCACTTCGGCGTACAGGTCGTCGGCGACCCGCCAGGCCGCGCGCAGACCCTGGAAGGCGGGGCCGTAGGCGTAGCCGACCTCGGCCAGGTCCGAGTAGAAGTCGTCGAGTTCGATCGGCCGGGCGCCGGCGGGTGGCCACGCCGTCGTGCCGGGATCGGCGTCCTCGCCCGACCCGGCGGCGGTGACAACATCAGGCAGGAGCGCACCGCACGCGTTCCTGGTCCACTCCCGGTCCGGGTCGTCGTCGGCGCGGGAGAAGACGGAGACCGCCCGGCCGCCGTCGGCGTTCGGTGCCGTAACCACGACCTGGATCTGGATTCCGCCCTGTTCGGGCAACACCAGAGGTGCTTCCAGGGCCAGTTCGTCCAGGTGGCCGCAACCCACGGAATCCCCGGCACGGATGGCCAGTTCGACGAAGGCCGTACCGGGCAGCAGCACGGTCCCGGCGACCGCGTGGTCCCTGAGCCAGGCGTGCGAGGACAACGACAGCCGCCCGGTGAGCAGGTATCCCTGCCCGTCGGCCAACGACACCGAGGCGCCCAACAGGGGATGGCCCTCACCGGTGAGTCCGAGTCCGGCCGCGTCGTCGGCACCGCCGAGCGACACGTCGCGCAGCCAGTAACGCCGGTGCTGGAAGGCGTACGTCGGCAGGTCGAGGTCCGTGCCGCGGCCGGGCCGGGCCGGGTCGCCGAGCAGCGGCGACCAGTCCACCGCGAGGCCGGCGGCGTACGCCCGGGCCAAGGCGGCGGTGAAGTGATCCGGCCCGCCCTCGCCCCGGCGCAACGAACCGAGCACCACCGCCCGGGCGTCGGCGGACTCGATGGTGCTCTCGATCGGGGTGGTGAGCACCGGGTGTGCGCTGGCCTCGACGAAGGTGTCGAAGCCCTGCGCGAGCAGCAGCCGCACCGTCTCCTCGAACCGCACGGTCTCGCGCAGGTTGCTGTACCAGTACTCCGCGTCCAGGGCGGCGCCCTCCACCCGCTCCGCCGCCACCGCCGAGTAGAACGGGACCACCGGCACCGCCGGTTCGATATCGGCCAGCTCGGTCACGAGCCGCTCACGGATGGACTCCACCTGCACCGAATGCGACGCGTAGTCCACCGGGACCCGGCGCGCCCACACGTCCGACCGTCCGCATTCCGCGAGCAGTTCGTCCAGCGCGGCACCCTCGCCGGCCACGGTCACCGAGGACGGACCGTTCACCGCCGCGACCGAGATCCGGCCCGCGTACTCCCCGATCAATGCGGTGGCCCGCTCCACCGGGACACCGACCGACGCCATTCCGCCCGAGCCGGCCATCTCCAGAATCGCCCGGCTCCGCAACGCCACAACCTTCGCCGCGTCCTGCAACGACAACGCCCCGGCCACACAAGCGGCAGCGATCTCACCCTGCGAATGCCCCACCACCGCACCCGGCTTCACCCCGAACGAAGCCCACAACTCCGCCAGGGACACCATCACCGCCCACAACACCGGCTGCACCACATCCACCCGGTCGAGCCACTCC
>NZ_JBHZAV010000384.1:0-2567 GCF_042754445.1 Embleya sp. NPDC059213 | reverse complement strand
CCAGAGCCGGGCGGGGTACGCGGTGGGCAAGCCGCTGCCCGAGTGCTGGTGACGGTCCGGCGGCGCGGCCCGCGCGGGCCGCGCCGCCGGATGGGCGCGCGGGGACCGCCCGGGGCCGGCCGCGGCACCCGGTCGGCAAACGGTTTGACGGGTGCGGAACACTTTTCCCATGCCCACGCCCACGCCCGTACCGCCCGCCACGACCGGTACGCAGACCTGGACGATCTCCCCGAGCGCGGTGCACTCGCCCGAGGCGCTCGCGCTGCTGCGCATGTACTTCATCGAGGTGAGCGACCGCTACTACCGGCTGCACGAGGGCCGGGACTCGACCCCGACCGAGATCGAGGAGGGTCTCGCCGACGCGCCGAGCGACCATCTCGCGCCGCCGCGCGGGCTCTTCCTGATCGGCAGGTACGGCGCCGAGCCGGCCGCGTGCGCGGGGCTGCTGCTGCGGGACGAGCACACGGCGGAACTGACCCGCGTGTTCGTGCGACCGGACCTGCGCGGCACCGGCGGTGGCCGACGCCTGCTGGCCGCCGTCGAGGATGCCGCCCGTGCCCTGGGCGTGCGTCGGATCGTGCTCGACACCCGCCTCGACCTGATCGAGGCCCGCACGCTGTACACCAGGACGGGCTATCGCGAGGTGCCCGCGTACAACGACGGCAAGTACGCCGAGATCTGGTACGCGAAGGACCTGACCGCCGCCGAGCGGCCCGATCCGGCCTGACGCGGCGGCACTTCGCGGCATCCGGCGGGCGGCCCGGCGCCGGCCCGAGACGGCTACGACGAACGGAAGCGGCGATGACCGACAGCGGCGAGCGCAAGACCTGGCGGACCATCGGCTGGGGGCCGTGGGAGGACGACGACCTGCCGGCCGGGCCGTTGGACGAACAGACACGGCAACAACGCGAGTTGCCGCGCACGCTGGTGTCGGTGGCCGACCCCGGGGTGCGCCGGCGGCCGATCTTCGACCCCGCGCTCAAGCAGTACGGCAGCGCGATGCGGGCCGGTGAACCACGGTTCGCCGCGCCGGGTACCGCCGAGCGCTGGCACGATGCCCGCCGCCGAGCGGTCGACCACGTGCTGGCGGCGGTGGCCGAATCGCCGTGGGCAGGCCACCTGGTGCTGCGCGGCAGCATGCTGCTCCGGGCCTGGTACGGCCCGGCCGCCCGCGAGCCCGGCGACCTCGACTTCGTCGTGGTGCCCGCCACGTGGGAACTGGTCGAACCGCGCACCGAACGCATGTTCGCCGACATCGCCCGCGGCGCGGACGCCCGCTCGGCCGCGGCCGGCGACGTGCGGATCGACGCGGCCGGCGCGGTCGACGACGAGATCTGGACCTACGACCGGGTGCCCGGGCGGCGCCTGGTACTGCCCTGGCGGGCGGCCGGGTTGCCGTCGGGCATCGTGCAACTCGACTTCGTCTTCAACGAGTCGCTGCCCACGGCGGCCGAATACACCGACGTGCCGTGCCGCGACGGCTCCGGGACGCACCGGATCCTGGCCGCGACCGCCGAGCAGTCGCTGGCCTGGAAACTGCTGTGGCTGCTCTCGGACTCCTATCCGCAGGGCAAGGACCTCTACGACGCGGTGTTGTTGGCCGAGTCGACGCCGCTGCGGGCCGAACTGCTGCACCGCACCCTGGTCGCCGGCGAGCCGCACTGGGCCGGACGGCGCGTCTCGGCCGCGACGTTCGTCGACCAGGACGCCGACTGGGACGAGTTCGTCAAGGAATACCCCGACATCGGCGGCACCGCCGAGGAGTTCATGGGCCGGCTGCTCACCGCACTGGAACCGGTCTTCGCCGAGGAGAGCGCCGGGCCCGCCGTCGACGGCTACGCCTGGCGACTGCGTTGGCTCGGGCAACTGCTCCCCGACGCACGTCGGGCGGCGGCCCGCGCCGGCATGCCGGCACTGGTGGAGTGGCTCAAGGGCCGCGGGCTGGGTCTGGCCGAGAGCATCGTGATCATCCGCGAGGTGGTCGGCCCGGACCGGTGCACCCTCGATCAAGCGGCCGACGCGTATGTCGCCGAACTGCCTTACACATCGGGCGAACTGGGCTACTACACGCGCAACCCCGAGGTGATTCGGGACGCGCTGGGAGCATTGCGCGAAGCGGTCTGATCGGGGCCGGGCCGGGCCGGTCGACGCGACCGACCACCGCACCCACCGCACCCGTCGCACCCCGTCGCACCCGTCGTGCCATCGCACCGGAGGGATCCCGTGAACACCATCCATCCGTCCGTGGCCAGGGCCGTCTTCACCCTGGCCGATCCCGCCGTGGTACCCACCCTGGTGCGGCGGCTCGGCAGCGAACTCGCGCCGGTGTTGCGGCTGATGTCCACCGTGCCGACGGCCCTGACCGACGCGGTGCGAAGCTCGGGCCACGCCGAACTGATCGCCGCGATCGAGGAACGCGAGGAAGGCGAGGAACGCGAGCCGCGCGAGGATGGCGGGCAGCGCGAGCCGCGGCGCACCCGCGCCGACCAGCCGATGCCGCGCACCGCGCCGCCGCTTCCGCTGCCCGCCGTCGGGGAGCCCGATCCCGGTCCCGGGCTCGACCGGGC
>NZ_JBHZAV010000383.1:0-2568 GCF_042754445.1 Embleya sp. NPDC059213 | reverse complement strand
CCTTCCCGCGTTCGGCTCTGTCGTGGGCGATATAGTATTGGTCGCCGGGGTTGGCGCCGCCCGGGGCGATGGGCCCCTGCGGGCCGGGGGGGGGGGGCCCCCCTTCCCGGGGCCCCCCCACCCGCCATCGTTCGCGCGCCGGTCTCAGCCCGTCGCCTCGGCGACCCGGTCGGCGAGCGCCGCCAGTTCGTCCCGGCCGATCAGGCCGCCGGCGAAGTCGGCGACCACCTCCAGCGGGACGTTGTGCGCGGCCCGCCGCAACGTCGCGTCGTCCGCCAGCCGGCTGGTGAGGCCGGCGTTGGATCGGGCCAGTCGTTCCACCAGCAGCGGGCCGCCGATCGGGTGGGCCAGCCACTCGCCCAGGGTGCTGCGCACGTCCAGTTCGGCGGTGTCCGCGTCGGCGGCGACGGCCAGTTCGGCGGACAGTCGCACGTCCCGCGAGGATGCGGCGGCCTCGATCCGGTAGGTACCGCCCTCGATCCGCCAACACCGGTCGCGCACGCTGAAGTAGGCCAGGTCGGCGCGGGGGAACTCGATCGTCACCTCGCGGCTCTCGCCCGGCTGGAGGCGGACCGAGGCGAACCCGCGCAGTTCGCGGATCGGGCGTTCCACCGGCGAGCCGGAGGGCGCCGCGGAGTAGATCTGTACCACCTCGCGGCCGGCCCGTTCGCCGGTGTTGGCGACGGTCACCCGGACCACGACCCCGGCGCCGTCGTCGACGCCGGCCACGCTCAGCTCGCGATAGGCGAAGGTGGTGTACGACAGGCCGTGTCCGAACGGGAAGGCGACCTCGACGCGGGCCGCGTCGTAGCCCCGGTAGCCGACGAACACCCCCTCGCCGTACCGCACGTGGCCCTCCGCGCCGGGGAAGGTCAGGAAGCTGGGGGAGTCCTCCAGGCGCAGCGGGATGGTCTCGGCGAGCTTGCCGGAGGGATTGACCGCGCCGAAGAGCACCCGAGCCAGGGCGCCGCCGCCGGCCTGGCCGAGCAGGAAACCCTCGACGAGCGCGGGCACCCGATTGTGCCAGGGCGCGGTGCGCACGATGCCGCCGTTGGAGAGCACCACCGCCACGCGCGGGTTGACCGCCAGGACCCGGTGGAGCAGGGCGAGTTGGTCGGCGGGCAGGTCGATGTGGTCGCGGTCGAAGCCCTCGGACTCGTCCTGTTGGGCGAGGCCGAGGAAGAGCACGACGGTGTCGCTCGTGGCGGCCAGGCGCACCGCCCGGTCGGCCACCTCGGTCGGGTCGGCGTCGGGTTCGGGGCCGTCGGCGAGTGGATAGCCGGGGGCGAACTCGACGTGGGCGCCGTCGGCGAGTTCGCGGATGTGGTCGAGCGGGATGTCCACCCGGGTGGGGGTGACCTGGGAGCTGCCGCCGCCCTGGAAGCGCGGGGTGCGGGCGAGTTCGCCGATCACCGCCACGGTGCCCGAGCCGGGGTCCAGGGGCAGCAGCGGACCCTCGTTGCGCAGCAGCACGATGCTGTGGTCGGCGACCTCGCCGGCGAGACGGTGGTGTTCGTCGTACGGCGCGGTCGAGCCGTCGCCGGCAGGCCGCGCGGCCCGGTGGGCGAAGTGCACGAGCCGTTCGACGGCCCGGTCGAGCACGGCCTCGTCGAGTTCGCCGGCGGTGACCGCGGCGACCACTTCGCGGTCGGTCCGGCCGCCGGTCGGCGGCATCTCCAGGTCGAGTCCGGCGCGCAGCGCGGCGACCCGGTTGCGCACGGCGCCCCAGTCGGACATCACCAGACCCTCGAAGCCCCACTCGGTGCGCAGGATGTCGGTGAGCAGCCGGGTGTTCTCGGACAGGGTCACGCCGTTGACGCCGTTGTACGCGCACATCACCGCCCACGGCTTGTCGCGGCGCACGATGCGTTCGAAGGCGCGCAGGTAGATCTCGCGCAGCGGACGTTCGTCGATGTCCGCGCTGACCCGCATGCGGTCGGTTTCCTGGTTGTTGGCCGCGTAGTGCTTGAGCGTCGCGCCGGTGCCGTTCTCCTGGAGGCCGCGGATCACCGCGCCGCCGAATTCGGCGGAGTGGGTCGGATCCTCCGCGAAGTACTCGAAGTTGCGCCCGCACAGCGGCGAACGCTTGATGTTGATGCCGGGGCCGAGCAGGACGCCGATGCCGTGTGCGGCGGCCTCGGCGGCGAGTGCGGCGCCGACGCGGTGCGCGAGGTCCGGGTCCCAACTGCTGCCCAGCGCGACGGCGGGCGGGAAGCACGTGGCGGGGGTGGCGGGGCGCAGGTCGAGTTGCCCGGGCTCGTGGTCGGGGTGCTGTAGGCGCAGCCCGTGCGGGCCGTCGGACATGGTGACCGACGGGATGCCCGCGTGTTCGATCGGCTTGGTGGTCATCTGGCCCAGGCCGCTGGTCAACGCGGCCTTGTCGGTCAGGGTGAGGTCGTGCGCGGCCATGGCGACTCCGATCGATGGGTCCCTGGGTGGCTCGGGCTGCTGCCCGCCACGAAAGCCGGCCGGCGATCGGTAAAAACCATATGGTGATCGGTTTTGATGGTCAAGGGTGCCCGACGTCGCCGAGGGGGAGTCGATCACCGGGCACGGGCCGGGCCACCG
>NZ_JBHZAV010000382.1:0-2626 GCF_042754445.1 Embleya sp. NPDC059213 | reverse complement strand
GGCCTTGGTGGTGGACGAGGAGCCAGTCGCGGCGGGCGTCGCAGGCGGGGCAGCGTACGGGGATGCCGGTGACGCGGAGTTCGTCGGGGTGCTCGGTGCACACCACGAGGGCGTCTTGGTCGTAGGTGCCGGGTTGGGGCATGGGGTGCAGGTTCGGGGCCTGCGGGAGTTCCGGGTGGGGTTCGTGCACGGGTTCCTCTCCGGTCGGGGACCACACCATGCCCCCGACCGGGCGTAGAAGTCCATCGTGTTCGGCGACCTGCCTGGGAGCGCGTTCGTGCAGGTCATGACACCCTTGGTGGGTGTGTGGTCAGCGTCTGCGGTGGTGTTCCTCCGTGGTGCGGTGGACCGGTGTGGTGGTGGGTCGGGTTGGTGTGGTGGTCGCGCGTGTGGTGCTGCGGGTGGTGGCGGCTCGGTGTCGGGCGGTGGGTTGGTGGAGTTGGCGGCGGATGCGCCAGGTGAGGACTTCGGCAGGTGAGGCGGCGGTGTCGAGTTCGCGTTGCCCGGCGGCTTCGAGGATGACGGTGGCCGGTGCTTTGCCGGTGCGGGTGGCGTGGGTGAGCGCGGTGTTCAGGGCGGGCCAAGCGGGGTCGGCCACGATGCGGTCGGCGTGCTCCGGCAGGACCTGCCGCAGAGCCGCCATGACTTCGGGCGTGGCCGGGGGCGTTTCCTGGTCGCGCGCTGCGGGCGGGGTACCGGGTCGGGTTGCGCGTGTGGTCGTGGGGCGTGGCGTGGTGGTGTGGCGGTATGCGGCTTGGAGGTGGGTCAGGGCCTGGTGGGCTGCGGCGGCCTGTTGGTGGTGGTTGCGGGCCCGGTGCCAGTGGGTGGCGGCGAGTGCGGCCAGGACGAGGGCGCACAGGATCATGGCGATCGCTCCGCCGTCCTGTTCGCCGCGGCCGGCCCACAGGAGGTCGCGGGCGGCGGCACGCAGCTGGTCTCCGGCGCGTTGATTGGCCCGGACGCGGGAGCGGGTGGCGCGTTCGAACGCGATCGAGGCTCGCCGAACCTCGATGCGGGTGGGACCGGTGGTGACGATGACCATGGCGGCGAACGCCTCGCCCAATGCGGAGAGTTGCCCGGCCGCCGCTTCGTCCTCGCCGTGGCGAAGGTGTCCGGGGAGGGCGTCGAGGGTGGTGGCCGCCCGATGCCAGGGTTCGGCGGTGGAAGGGTCGCGGTGGGCAGCGGGGTGGAAGCGGGCGCGGATCCTGGGCAGGGACAGGTCGGGGGCGAGTCTGGTGCCGCCGAACCAGACGAGGTCGCCGTCGGCGTTGGTGTCGTCGGGCATAGCGACGCTGTAGCCGCCGACTTCGCCCGAGGGCAGGATGCGTTTCCTGACTTCCACGCCGAGTCCTTCGAGGGCGGCGAAGAACTCCGCCTCGTTCGAGGCCGCGGCGATGGCGGTGTGCACCCTCTCCCGCAGGTGCTCGCGTGAGGTCGTGGTCCGTCCTCGTCGTTCGGCCTTGAGGCGCTCGGCGTCGGTGGGGCGTTGGGCGGCGGTGCGGTCGGACCGGTCGACACGGGTCAGACCCCATTCCTGTTCAATGAGGGCGCATTCCGCGGCGGCGCGGAAGACGTCCCGGTAGTTGTCCGGGCGACGCAGGTCGGCTCGCACGAGGGTGGCGACGATGTGGATGTGGTCGTCGGCGTGGCGGACGGCGACCCAGCGGCACCCGTCCGGGTCGCCCTCGGGCGCGATGCCGGCCGCGGCGACCACGCGGCGGGCCGCCTGGGCCCACTCCTGGTCGGTCAGGGTCCGGTCCCGGGCGTGGTTGCGCAGCGAGCAGTGCCACACATGCTTGTCGGGCGCGTTGGCCCCGGCCTGGTCCACGCGCACGTCCATCAGACGGGCCAGGCGGGTCAGGACGGCGTTGTGCTCGGGCGAGCCGGGGGTCAGGTGTCCGGGTTCCGGGAGGAAACCCTCCCAGGAGGCGACGATGTGCTGACCGCTGTGAGGGCTGGCGCTCCCACCGGGGCCGAAGAGGTAATGCAGTACTCCCCGGGTTCTGCGCCCGTTCCTGATCTTCACGATCATCGGGTGGCCGTTCGTCCCAGGCGCAGGTCGGTCGCCGCCTCGACCCGTTCGACGACCCGACCGCAGTGGTCGATCCCGTCGGCGACCGCGGCGGCCAGGGCGGTGTCCTCGGGGCGGGTCGATCCGCCCGCGTTGAGGCGGTGGGCGACCTGGTTGAACAAGGTGCCCTGACGGACCAGGGCGGTCCGGGTGCGGACGAGTTCGTCGAGGAGGGCGTCGTCCGCGCCGTCGACCCGGAAGCCGGTGGCGCGGGCCCGGGCGAGGGCGGCGTCGGCGATGTACCGGGCGAGGGTGTGGCGCTCGCTACTGGCGGCCTCTTGGAGTTCGGCGCGCTCGGAGACGGACAGGCGCACGCTCACGGGCCTGCGCTGGATCTTCTTGCGCTTGCGGATGCGCGGCTTGGCGGGCACGGTGGCGAAGGCGTCGACGGGCGCGTGCTGCGGCATGTCGGCGACGGCGTGAGGCGGTTCCCCCTCCCGTCGCGCCCCCCGGCGCTGCGGCCCGTGTGCGCCGTCCCCGCCCTCGGGGGTCGGCGCACACGCGTGGGACCGGCCGACGGACGGTCCCACGCCTTGCTTGCTCGCCCCGCCGAGG
>NZ_JBHZAV010000381.1:0-2763 GCF_042754445.1 Embleya sp. NPDC059213 | reverse complement strand
GGGCGGGCCGGGCACGGGTATTCGTTCCCGACCGCGACACCACTACGGCATCGGGGGCGTCACCGCGACGAGCAGCCGGGCCGGGGCGTCGGAGGAGTTGACGAACCGGTGCGGCAGACGCGAGTCGAAGGTGATCGCGTCGCCCTCTTCGAGGTGGTGGACGCGACCGTCCACCTCCACGTCGAGTCGTCCGGCGAGCACGGTGGCGCATTCCGTGGAGGGATGGCTGTACGGCTCGTCGGAGGATGCCTGGCCGGGCTCGATGTCGGCCTCCAACACTTCGAGATCGCCCGATCCGGGGGTGAGCCTGGAGTAGGTGATGTGCTGGCGGGCCGCGCCGAGCCGCATGCGTTGTTCGCGGGTGGTCACGGCCACGCGCGGTACGTCCGGATCGTCGAACAGGGTCGCGATGGAGGTGTCGAAGACGCGGGCGAGCTTGCGCAGGGTGCTCAGACTCGGTTCCGCGGCGCCGTTCTCCAGTTGACTGAGCATGCCCGCCGATATCCCGGCTTGGACGGCCAACTGACGCAAAGTCAGATCGTGCGCTTGTCGCAGTTCGCGCAGTCGGTCACCCAGCATGCCGATCCCCGTTCGCTCCGGTGTCGAGCACCCTCGACTCGCGGATCCTGAGCTTGTGCTTCATGGCGTGTTCAATGTGGTCGAACGCTTCGGGGCGAAGATAAGCAGGTTGCTGACTCCCCGTCAAGATCGTTGTGTCGCCCGGGTGAACGCCGCCCGGTTGCCGGCGGGTGGCGGTCGGGTGTCGGGCTCCTGACGCGAGGTCGTCGATGGGTGCGGCTTTTGACGTCGATATGGGCTCTGAGCAGTCATCAAACCGTTATCAAGGCGAAAAATCGTCGCTCCACGTGGACGAGTGATCACCGTGAATGGATCTTTGGTCCCAAATGCCGAGACGGGCAAGAAAGTCATTGACCATCACGCTCGGCCACGCCTACTTTCGAGCCCACCGTTCAGCCAGATCAAACACTGGGTTCCGTCATCGGCTGATCGGGTGGCTTGAGGAAGGTGCGCCATGCAGGGCAATCACCCCATCGGGGACAGTCGCCGGGCCAAGGCCGTGCGTCGGGCCGCCGCCCCATTGGCGGTCACCGTCGCCGCCGCTTTGATGCTCGCCGCGTGCGGCGGCGCCAAGAAGCAGTCCGGCGAAGCGGAGGGCGGCGGCACACTCGTCGTCGACACCTCCTTCAGTCTCAAGACCGCCGACCCCGGCCGGACCTTCGAGCCCACCGGGATCCTGGTCACCCGTCCCGTCTACGACACGCTGCTGACCTTCGCGGGCGGCGACGTGACCAAGCCGGTACCGCTGCTCGCCGCGTCCTACGAGGCCGCGCCGGACGCCAAGACGTTCACCTTCCCGCTGCGTCCGGAGGCCAAGTTCTCCGACGGCTCGCCGGTGACCGCCAAGGACGTGGTCTTCTCCTTCAACCGGGTCAAGAACCTCAAGGGCAACCCGGCCTTCCTGCTCGACGGCGTGACCGCGACCGCCAAGGACGAGCACACGGTGGTGCTCACCACCGAGGCCGCCGACCCCGCGCTGCCGTTCCGCATCGCCACCCCCGCGCTCGGCGTGGTCAACTCCAAGGTCGTCACCGCGCACGGCGGTACCGATGCGGCGGGCGCCGACCAGGGCGACAAGGCCGAGCAGTTCCTCAACACCGACTCGCAGGGCAGCGGGCCGTACAAGATCACCAAGTACGACGTCGGCACCGAGGTCATCCTCACCCGCAACGACAACTACTGGGGCGCCAAGCCCAAGTACGCCAAGGTCGTGGTGCGCAACGTGCCCGCGAACACCCAGCAGTTGAACGTGCTCAGCGGCGAGAGCCAGATCTCCCTGGACATGTCGCCGGACCAGGCGGCCAAGGTCAAGGGTCAGGCGCAGGTGCTGCAACAGCCCACGCCCACCACGGCGTTCCTGTTCAGCAATGACAACCCGGCCACCTCGCCGATCACCTCCAACAAGGACTTCCAGGAGGCCGTGCGCTACGGCGTGGACTACAAGAGCCTGCTGGATGTGGCCGGCGCCGGCTCCGCCCAGGCCGCGGGCATCGTGCCGAGCTTCTTCACCGGTGCGCTCGACCCGGCCAAGGCGATCGTGCGCGACATCCCGCGCGCCAAGGCCGCGTTGGCCCGCGCCGGACTGAACAACCCCAGCGTCGACCTGTACTACGCCTCCGACGTGACGATCAACGGGATCAACTTCGGCGACCTCGGCGCCCGGGTCCAGGCCAACCTCAAGGAGGTCGGCATCACCATCAACCTCAAGCCGGCCCCCACCCAGACCGCGCTGGACTCCTACCGCAACGGCACCGAGGCGATGGGCCTTTGGTGGTGGCAGGCCGACTACCCGGACGCCAGCGACTACCTCGCGTTCACCCCGGGTGAACTCGTCGGCCTGCGCGCCGGTTGGAAGAAGGACGCCAACGCCGAGGTGAGCGCGCTCGCGCAACAGGCCAAGGTGGCCACCTCCGACGCCGAGCGCGTGCAGTTGTACCGGCAGCTCCAGGAAGCGATGAACAAGACCGGTCCCTTCATCCCGCTGCTCCAGCCCGCACAGGTGATCGCCGCGAACAACTCGGTGAAGAACCTGCACTACAACCCGATCTGGTACATCGATGTCGACAAGCTCGGCTGACCCCACGGTCGACCGCGGCACCTCCCGGCCGGGCCCCCCCCCCACCGGTGCGGACGCCCCCCCCCCCACCCCGCGCGGCACCCAACCCAGCACCCGCGAGGTGTTGG
>NZ_JBHZAV010000380.1:0-2838 GCF_042754445.1 Embleya sp. NPDC059213 | reverse complement strand
CCGCTCTCGGAGGAGGTCAACGCAGCAGGGTTAATCAACCTCGAGCTCAACCAGCTGCCCGCCTCGCTCGAACCCGGGCGCGAGGTGGTGCTGGCCGACCCGATCTACGCGGGCCTGATCAACCGGGTCCGCCTCGTCGGCGGCGTGCCCCGGTTCGTACGCTGCACCGCGGGCCCGGCCGGCTGGAGCACCGATCCGGAGGAACTCGCCGCCGCGGTCGGCCCGAACACCGCCGCCGTGCTGGTGACGGCCCCGGTGATGCCCACCGGCGCGCTGCTGGATCACACGCACTGGGACGCGCTGGCCCGCGCGGTGGCCGAGCACGACTGTTGGGTGATCTACGACGCGGCGATGGAACGCATCCGGTTCGACGGCACGGCCCCCGACCATCCGGCGGCGCATCCGGGGCTGGCACACCGCACCATCACCTGCGGCGCGGCCTCCAAGGAACTGCGGATGATCGGTTGGCGGGTGGGCTGGGTGGCCGGCCCCGCCGAGATCATGGCCGACGTCAAACTCGTCGGTCTGAGCAACGTGGTCTGCCCGGTGGGCATCGGTCAGGCGGCCGTCGCCGCCGCGCTGTCCGCACCCGACGCGGACGCCGACGTCGCCGCCGCGACCGCGATCTGGCGGGATCGGTGCGCGACCATCCTGGACGCCCTCGCCGACTACCCGTGCATCCGGCCGCACGGCGGCTGGTCGCTGTTGATCGACACCGCCGCGATGGGCCTGGCCCCGGAGTCGGCCGCCGAACGGCTGTTCCGGCTCGGCCGGATCGCGGCCACGCCGATGCACGGCTGGGGCCCGCAGGGCAGTACACATCTGCGTCTGGTCTTCGCCAACGAGCCGGTGCGGCGGCTGAGCGACATCCGCACCCGCTTCGAGGCGGCGTTCGGCTGACCGCGCGGCGCCCGGTCGCATCCCGGCGGGCCCGGGCACCGCGGGGTGCGGGTCCGGCTGCCCGGGGGCTCAGCGCCCGGAGTCTCCCGAGACCAGGCGCAGCCGCACCCGCTCACGCGGAGTCTCGGAGCCGATCTCCTGACGGCCGCCGATGCCCAGGCCACCCGGTGCGTCGTTGAGGAGGCGGCACATCGCCTCCTTGGAGTGGTTGCCCTCGTCGAGCAGTCGGCGGATCAGCGGTTCGTCCTCCGGTCGGTCCGCGCGCTCGGGGTCGGCGATGCCCTCGGACAACCGCTGGACCAGATCGAGCAGCGCGTGGTCCTCGGGGGTCAGGCCACCCGCCCGCCATCCCTGGGCGGCCGGATGGTTGCGGCGCAGCGCCGCGCCGGCGGCCACCGCGCGGGCCGAGTTCGCGTCCCGCAGCACGGCTATCGCCCGCGCGGCCCACGCTCGCGGGCTCTGCCGGCGTCGGTAGTCGAGCCGATGCTCGGGGGGCGCGACGCGGCGTCGGGCACTGCGCACGGCGGCGACGTGTCCACGCATCCGGTCCACCGTCGGGCCGTCGACCCACTCGATGCCCCAGGCCGCGATGGCGTCGACGACGATCCGCACCTCGGTCCCGGCGACCCTGGTCAACTCCCCGTCCAGCCCGACCTCCCGGATCCCGCGATCGCTCATCGCTGCTCCCTCCGATCGCGTGATCACCCGTTCAGCCACCGCTCCGGATCATGCCCATGCCGACGGACCCGGACACAAAATACATCTGCAAGCCGATACGACTGATCAGCTTGTATTTGCGACCCAATAATGGATCCAGGGCCGTCAGATGCAAATTCGGGCATTTCATCGCTCCCCAAGCCCGCCCCCAACTCCCGTCCTGTCGTGGCGGGTTCCGCACGCCAACCGGTTCGAGTCGGGCCGGCACGATGTCCGGAGTCTGCCCGCGGGGCAGTGTGGCGCCGCGCTCATGGGCCACACGGCAGCCTGCCGGGCCAGGCACCGCGGCGAGTCGGTCCACCGACCGGTGCGGGTCCGGGCCGCCCGCGTCGACGATGCCGCGCAACGCCGCACCGAGTCCGAGCGCCTCGGCCGCACCGACCGGATCACCCTCCCATCGCAACACCGCCGCGAGCAACTCGGCCGTCGGCACGACGCCCGCCGGATCGCGGCGGGCCAACGCCCCGGTGGAGGTCATCGGCGACAACTCCCGGGCCCACACCACCGGGTCGACGCCCGACGGCACCGGGTCGACGTCCGCCTCGGCATTCGCGAACAGCGTGGCCGCCGGCCCCACACGACCGTGTCGCCGACCGTCTCGGTGGGCGGCGACGGGCTCGCGGCGAGCGCCTCCAGGCGACCGAGCGTCCGGTCGGCCGCCAGGAACTCGGCGACCCCGCAGCGCAGTTCGGCGCGTCCGCCGAGCACGGGTGGTTCCGGATACCGATGCCCGCGCAGCCGCGCCCGACACTCCGCCTGCGCCAACTCCGCACGCGCGTCCGGCGGGTCGGCCGGCCGTACGCGGCGACGGCCGACTCGTGTTCGCCGCACATCGGGTGCCGCGCAGAGCCCGATTCGGACCGGCGAGCGGTGGCCGCAGGGCGGTGGTCGATGGGCCGGGAAGGGTCGACCGGCGGGTCCGCATCGACCTCGGGGCGCGATGCCGAGCGGGCGCCGCGACCACCCTCGGTCGCCGGGTCGCGGATTTGTGCGATTGCACGGCGGGGGCACCGTGGAGCGGGACGGCGCGGACGCGCTGACCGTACGGGCGACGCTGACCGGCGAACAGGGTCGGGGGCACCCGGCGCATGTTGCGCACTCGGGTGGTGGCCGCTACGCGGAGGCGTTCGAGGCGCCGGCGCCCGGGCGCACCGGGTCGACGTGCACGCGGTGCGCGCCTGCGGGCACGGAACGATCACCGCGATGGTGTCGGTCGGGGAC
>NZ_JBHZAV010000379.1:0-2868 GCF_042754445.1 Embleya sp. NPDC059213 | reverse complement strand
GCACCCCGGCGGCGACTACGCGGTGCCCGCCTTGGCCAGGATCGCCGCGGCGACGTTCCCGGGCACTCGGGCGTACGAGTCGAACTTCATCGTGTAGCTCGCCCGCCCCGAGGTCCGCCCGCGCAGGTCGCCCACGTAGCCGAACATCTCGGCCAGCGGCACCAGCGCGGTGACGACCTTGGCGCCGGAGCGCTCGGTCATCGTGGCGACCTGTCCACGCCGGGCGTTGAGGTTGCCGATGACCTCACCGAGGTAGTCCTCGGGCGTGGTGACCTCGACCGCCATCGTCGGTTCGAGCAGCGCCGGCGCCGCCAGCCGCGCGGCCTCCTTGAAGGCCAGCGATCCGGCGATCCGGAAGGCCATCTCGGACGAGTCGACGTCGTGGAAGTCGCCGTCGAGCAGGGTGACCCGAAGGCCGGTGAGCGGATATCCGGCCAGTACACCGAACTCCATCGCGGCTCGGCAGCCCGCGTCCACCGACGGGATGTACTCCTTCGGGATGCGCCCGCCGGTGACCTTGTCGATGAACTCGTAGCCTTCTCCCTCCAGTGGTTCGATGGCGATCCGGACCTTGGCGTACTGGCCCTTGCCGCCGGTCTGCTTGCGATAGGTGTAGTCGTGTGCGGCCACCGACGCGCACACCGTCTCGCGGTAGGCGACCCGGGGCCGGCCGACGTCGGCCACGACGTCGAACTCCAGTCGCATGCGGTCCACCAGCACCTCCAGGTGCAGTTCGCCCATGCCCGAGACGATGGTCTGGCCGGTCTCCCGGTCGGTCTTGACCCGGAAGGACGGGTCCTCCTCGGCCAGGCGCTGGATCGCGACGCCCAGTTTCTCCCGGTCCGCGCGGGAACCGGGCTCGATCGCCACCTCCAGCACCGGTACCGGGAAGTCCATCGATTCCAGGATCACCGGGTGCGCCGGGTCGCACAGCGTCTCGCCGGTGGTGGTCTGCCGCAGCCCCATCACCGCGACGATGTCGCCGGCGCCCACCGACGCGATCTCCTCTCGTTTGTCGGCGTGCATCCGGTAGATCTTGCCGATTCGTTCCTTGCGGCCCTTGACCGGATTCTGCACCTGGTCGCCGGCGGTGAGCCGGCCCGAGTAGACCCGGACGAAGGTCAGCTTGCCCAGGTGCGGATCACTGGCGATCTTGAACGCCAGTGCCGCCAGCGGTTGTTCGTCCGACGGCCGGCGCTCGACATCGGTCCGCGCCGCGTCGACCGCGCGGCCCACGATCGCGGCCACGTCCAGCGGCGACGGCAGGTAGCGCGCGACGGCGTCGAGCAGTGGCTGAACTCCCTTGTTCTTGAAAGCGGTTCCACACAGGACCGGGGTGACGGTGCGACCTTCCTCGGAGCCCGAGGCGATGGTGATCCGGCGGATCGCGGCGTGCAACTGCGCCTCGGTGGGCTCCTCGCCCGCCAGGAACAGTTCCAACATCGCCTCGTCGTGTTCGGCCACGGTCTCCACGAGCCGAGCCCGCCAGGTGAGCGCGGTCGCCAGGTGCGCGGCCGGGATCTCGACGTCGTCGTAGGCGTCGCCGAGCGCACTCTCGGCGGGCCACACCAGGGCGCGCATGCGGACCAGGTCGACCACGCCGCGGAAGTCGGCCTCGGCACCGATCGGCAACTGCACGACCAGGGCCACCGCGCCCAGTCGTTCGCCGATCATCTCGACGCAACGATGGAACTCGGCGCCGGTGCGGTCGAGTTTGTTGACGAAGCAGATCCGGGGCACCCGGTAGCGGTCCGCCTGTCGCCACACCGTCTCGGACTGCGGCTCGACGCCGGCGACCCCGTCGAAGACGGTGACCGCGCCGTCGAGCACCCGCAGGCAACGCTCCACCTCGACGGTGAAGTCGACGTGGCCGGGTGTGTCGATGAGGTTGATCCGGTGACTCACCCCGTCCAGGGCCCAGTCGCAGGTGATCGCGGCGGAGGTGATGGTGATGCCGCGGTCGCGCTCCTGCGGCATCCAGTCCGTCGTGGTGGTGCCGTCGTGGACTTCGCCGATCCGGTGCGAGGCGCCCGTGTAGAACAGGATGCGCTCGGTCGTGGTGGTCTTGCCGGCGTCGATGTGGGCCATGATCCCGATGTTGCGGATGCCGGCGAGGTCGCGGGCGGTTGTGGTCATGACGGAGTCTTCTCTCCTGCTCGATGGGATGGCTGGTGACGAATCCGGGCAGCCGCCATCACTCCGCGACCCGACCGGGCGTGCTGCCTGAACGGCACGGAGGGGCAACGGATTTCATCGGACGGCGGCATGCCGGGGTGCGATGGCCGCCGGGACCGGTGCGCGCGACCGGACACACCCCATCGACCCATGGGCGGACCACACGCGTCGGTCGGCGACACCGACGGTGACGCCGCCGATCGGCGGGCGTGCGGGTGCGCCGGAACCGGCACGGCGCGAGGCGCGGCGCGGTCGGTCGAAGGAGGATCAGGGCGCGGGCGCGGGCCGAGCCCGGACGAACCGGGCTCGGCGCGGGGCGGCGGCCTTCGGGTCGACTCGGGGGCGGCTGGTCAACCGCGGGTCGGCGGTCGGCGCAACATGTGTCGTCGCACCACTCACCGACGCCGGCTCAGCCGCGAGGCGACCCGGAGCAATCAGGCCAACGGCCCTTCCACGGCTCCCGATTCGTCGACGGATGCCCACTCCGCGGCCGGTCGCCGAACGCGAAGCGCGGCCCACCGATCCGCTCGCAGGTCACATCCATGTCCCCAAGGTAGATCAAGAACTCCCGCACGGTCACCTGCATTTCCCACACACCCGAACACACCCGTCCACCCCACCGACCCGCCCCGCGCCCACGCCGCATCCGCACCCGCGCTCACGCCCGCGCCCGCGCCGCGCCCGCCCCGCGCC
>NZ_JBHZAV010000378.1:0-2929 GCF_042754445.1 Embleya sp. NPDC059213 | reverse complement strand
AACCAGCCCGGCCGGCGTTTGAGGCCACCCAGCCCCGCCGGCGCTTGAGGCGAACCAGCCCGGCCGGCGTTTGAGGCCACCCAGCCCCGCCGGCGCTTGAGGCGAACCAGCCCGGCCGGCGCATGAGGCCAGATCAGCCCGGCCGGCACCTGAGGCCAAAACCCCTAACCCCGAAGGTGCAGCTTCGCCAACGCCACGCGACCAACCGCAAGCTGCCGAACCGACACCGACTCGACCCGCCCACTCCGCCCCACCACGCCCATCGGATACACCGGCGGCAACACCACCGCATCGCGAGCCACGATCTCCCCCGCGACCCGCGTGAGTGTCGCCCGCCGAGCCGTATCCGCCATCCCCCGAGCCTGCTCGACCAACCGGTCCAGCTCCGGATTCACGTACCCCGTGCTGTCCACACTCGTCGACACCGCCGCCGACAACACCGCAAAGCCCGTCCGCCCGACCGCATACCCCGACCCCCGCAGATCCACGAGCGCCACATCGAAGTCCCCGGTCCGCCGCCGCGCAGCCCACGTCGCCGAGTCCACCTTCTCGACCACCACGGTGAACCCGACCCGGTTCCACCCCTCGGCCAACACCCGCGCCACATCCGGCACTTCCGCAGCGTCCCCGACCACCGCAAGCAGCGTGAACCGCACCCCCGGCGACCCCGCCACCGGCGCCTCGCCGAACATCGCGGTGACCCGCTCCGGCTCCACCGTCGGCCCCGCGGTCGCACTCGGACTCGGCTTGGGGGACGCGGTCGGCGAAACCCCGCGACCGTAGGGGGTGTACTCCGGGTCCCACCCCTCGTTGCCCGGCCCCAGCGGCCCCTGCCCGATCACCGCGTCCCCCCGGTAGACCTCCTGCGACACCCGGGTCCGGTCCATCCCGAAGGCCAACGCCCGCCGCACCGCGACGTTGTCGAACGGCGGCCGGCGCAGATTCGGCAACACCACCAGGTCCGCCGGCCCGCTCGCGGCCTGCACGTACGTGCCGTCGCCCTTGCGCAACCGCCGCACCTGCTCCGGCGTCGGCCGCGGGTACACCCGGACACGATCCGCCTTCAGATCGGCCACCCCGTCGGCCGAGACCCGGAAATCGATGCCCTCCAGCGGCGCGGCCTTGCCGTGATGCTCGGGATCCCGGCGCAGCGAGACCACTCCCCCGGCCGCACTCACGAGCCGGAACGGCCCGGTACCCACCAACGCCCGAGGATCACCCAGCGTCGCCCGATGCGGAATCGGCAGGCAGGCCAGGAAGGCCCGCAACGCCCCGAACGGCCTGGGCAGCTCGATCCGTACCGTCTGCGCGTCCAGTGCCTGGATCACGCCGAACCGACCCGCCAGCCACGGCGCCCAGTCCCCGGCCGTCGCCGGATCGCCGACCCGGCGCAGGCAGTCCACCACGTGCTCGGCGGTGAACGGATCGCCGCCGTGAAAGCGCACCCCCGCGCGCAGCCGGATGGTCCAGCTCAACCCGTCCGGCGCGATCAGCGGATCCGCCCCGGCCAACACCGGCCCGATCGTGGTGTCGTCCCGGTAGGTGTACAGCGCCTCGACCACGGGGTCGGCGATCCACCGCGCCGACTCGGCCGTCGAGTGCACGGGGTTGAGCACCTCGGGCAATCGCGGCAGGCCCACCACGAGCGTGCCGCCCGTGCGCAGCTCGTTGCCGGAACACGCGGCGAGCAGGCCACCGGAAGCCGCGACCACCCCCGTACCGGCCCCGAGGGCGAGCAGGCGGCGACGGGACAACGGCATCCGGCGGTCCTTCCCAGACGACCCGGGCAAGCCCGGACCGGCGTGTGTCGATCAAGCGGTGAGGACGATCTTGCCGAACAGATCGCCCTCGGCCAACCGACGGAACCCCTCGCGCGCCTCGGTCAGCGGCAACACGGTGTCGATCACCGGCCGCACCCCGCCGTGCGCGCACAACCGCAGCAGACCCGCGAGTTCGTCCTTGTCGCCCATCGTGGAGCCGACCACGCGCAGTTCGTGGAAGAAGATCCTGGTGAGTTCGGCGGCCTGCGGCCGGTCGCCCGAGGTGGCACCGGAGATCACCAGCGTGCCGCCGGGCCGAAGGCTCTTGACCGAGTGCGACCAGGTGGCCGCGCCGACCGTCTCCATCACCGCGTCGACCCGCTCGGGCAGCCGGGCTCCGGACGCGAAGGCCGCGTCGGCGCCGAGTTCGAGCGCGCGGGCCCGCTTGGCCTCGTCCCGGCTGGTCACCCAGATCCGGTAGCCGGCCGCCTTGCCGAGCACCACCAGCGCGGTGGACACCCCGCCGCCGGCTCCCTGCACGAGCACCGTGCCGCCGGGCCGCACGCCCGAGTTGGTGAACAACATCCGGTACGCGGTCAGCCACGCGGTGGGCAGGCAGCAGGCTTGCTCGAAGGACAACTCGGCGGGCTTGGGCAGCAGGTTCCAGCGCGGTACCGCGACCTTCTCCGCGAAGGTGCCGTCGTAGCGCTCGGTCAGGATCGACCGGGGCTCGTCGGTGCCCAGGCCGCCGATCACCGAGTGCACGACGACCTCGTTGCCGTCCTCGTCGATCCCGGCCGCGTCGCAGCCCAGGATCATCGGCAGCCGCTCCGAGGTGATGCCCACACCCTTGAGGGTCCACAGGTCGTGGTGGTTGAGCGACGCGGCCTTGACGGTCACGGTCGTCCACCCGGGTGGCAGCCCGCCGTCCTGCCCCGGTTCGGGGCGTTCCCCGAGCCGAAGGCCGGTCAGCGGGTCCTGGGCGTCGATGCTCACGGCGGTCACGGCAAACATGGGAGGCACCCTACTGACGACGTGTGCGGGCCCCCCCCGCGGGCGGGGCCCACACCGCCACCGGGCGCCGCGGGTGGGGTCTCGTATAAACAAAAGACGCGGCCCACCACAAACGCAGTGTTTATAACGGGGGGGGCCGGGGGATTAAAAAAGGG
>NZ_JBHZAV010000377.1:0-2947 GCF_042754445.1 Embleya sp. NPDC059213 | reverse complement strand
AGGGCCTCGTTCGCGTCCCCCGGCCCGGGTCTCGGCCTCGATCTCGGCCGCGAGTCGGGTCCTGGTACGGGCCAGGATCCGACCGAGCATGTTCCGCCCGGTGCCGGTGCTGCCGCGGCCCCAGTAGTGGTCGGTCGTGGTGTTCTCCACGAGCGGCTGCGTCCCGGTCCCGAGCAGGATCGCGCGGATCCGCGGATTCTGCCGGAACTTCTCGTACACCCCGCCCCGCATCACCTCGTCCTTGACCCACTCCCAGTCCCGGCGCAGCGGCACGCTCCGCAACCGGCCCAACTCCGCCGCGCGCAAGGCCGTGGGCGCCCGCCGGATCCGCTCGGCATGCGGGGTGCCGGCGAACTTGTGGGCCTGGAAGAAGTGTTCCGAGGTCGGCCAGGACACCTCGTCGACGGTGAAGCCGTGCGGCGAGAAGTTGGAGAAGCAGCCGTAGGGCACCTCGTCGGCCCCGTAGAAGTGGATCGTCACGGCAGCCACCCGCCCCTCTCGTCGTCGAACCGGAATGCCCGTACCCCGGCGCCCCGGCAGCGTCCGACGGCATGATGGCATCCGAACGCCCGAACCGCCGGCGGATATCACACCTCCCGTCGCGTCGCGCGATGGTGACGTTTCGCGCACGAAGCGGCCCGCGCACTCGACGAGCCGACGCCGCGTCATGATCCTTGGCACACACGACATTTCCCGAACCGGGGGTACCAACGGTGTCCGATCGATCCGGCGGCGCGTCGAAGTCGGCGGTTCGGTTACCACCTCTTCGGCTGCCTTCCGTTCCGCCGTTGTCGATCCGGCACGCCGGCATCGCGGCGACCACGGCGGCGGCGGCGATGGTCGTCGCGGACCTGTTCGCCTATGTCGTGTACCGCGACTGGCACGCCGACCTGGCCTCACGGATCGACCAGCCGGCCGAGCGGGAGGCCCTGCGGTCGACCACGCAGCTCGCGCCACGCGGGAACGGCGCAACCGGCGTGGCGGTAACGGTACTCGCGGTCACGAGCGTGGCGATGCCCGTGCTCTTCCTGTGCTGGGCCATACTCGTGTCCCGGAACCGCGAGCAGTGGTACGGCCCTTCGGCGGGATTGGGCGGTCGGCGCAGTCCGGCGCGCCGGACCCGGGAGGCCCGGCGCACCGCGATCGGCCCCACCCCGCTGATCGCGACGGCCGTGGTGCTGCTCGCCGCGACCACGATGAGCCGGCTGCTGGGCATCATGGGCGATCCGTGGATCGCCCCCGCCGACGAACAGATCGAGCTGGAAATGGGCTTCGTGCACCAGCGGATGACGTTGGCGCTCGCCCATGCGGCGGGCGCCCTGTCGGTGGCGGTCGTGGTGGTGGTGACGACCCGTCGACACGAGCGGCGGGCGCGGATCAGCCCGGCGTCCGACGCCGGACGAACGAGAGCAGTGCGCGGGCAGTGCTGATCGAGGGCCCGCCTCAGCTCAGCCGGGTCGCCAGACCGTCCGATACGCGTTGCAGACCGTAGTCGAAGCCTTGTTGGCCACGTGCCGATAGAGCGAGGTGGCGCCCGCGTCGAGGCGAGTGCCCAGGCGCCGCATGCTCAGCGCCTCCAGTCCTTCCTCGCCCAACAGCCGCACGGCCTCGGCGACGATCTGTTCCCGACTCGGTTGCTCGCGCTGCCGCCGAGGGCGGGTCCACGCGGATTCGATCGGCTTCTCGCCTTGATCCTGATCCGCGACCCGAAGTCGGACGCGCCGACGACGGCGGATCCGACGGCGGACGCAGCCGCGCCGAGCGCTCCCATGGCGAACGCCGATCGGCCGACCGTCGCCTCGGGCGCGACCGTCCGACCTCCCCCGTCCCGCTGTTCGCCCGCCCCGACGGCCACCCGGCCGGCGGGGCGGCGGCGTTTCGACCAAGGCGCACGCGCCGGCTCCGGCTCGGACGGGGCTTCGTGCCATCGACGCGTGTTCACGACGCGCGCGGCGGCGCGACCAGGCCGGTCAGGTGTGCGAACGCGACGACGTTGCCCAGATAGCGCTGCTCGGTCCGGTCGAAGCCCGCGCCACAGGTGATCAACCGCAACTCCGCCCCCTTCGCGGCGCCGTAGACGCGTCGGTCCGGGAACTGCTCGGCGCGGTAGACCTCGATCGCGTCGACGGTGAAGATCGCCGTGCCGCCGTCGGCACGATCCACCTCGACGGTGTTGCCCCGACTCAGCTCGCCGAGGTGGTAGAAGACCGCCGGGCCCTGTGGGGTGTCCACGTGTCCGGCCACGATCGCGGTGCCACCCGCGCCGGGGGCGGTGCCGTTGCGGTACCAGCCCGCGAGGTTGTCCTCGTCGTCCGGCGGGGCCGCGAGTCGGCCGCCGTCCTCCAGGGCCAGGCCGGTCAGCGGTGCGTCCACCGAGATCGCCGGGATCCGCACCCGGACCGGCGCCGCGGCCGACAACGGGGCCAGCGGCGGCGGATCGTCCGGCGCCGGGCGGGGCTGGTCCGGATAGACCCGGGCCTCGCCGGGCTGCGGCGGCGGATCGGCGGCCCCGGTGCCGTTGACGATCAGCGCGGCGCCCAGGCACATCGCCACCACCCCGGCGCCCACCGGCCCCATGGTGCGCTTGCGACCTTCGTCGGGCGGGGCCGAAGGATCCACTGCTGCTCCTGAGGGGTGCTGCGCCCGACGCGCCTGGGTGGGTAGGAACTCGTCTGCCCGGTCGGTGTGTTCCACCCGATTCCCGCACCGCCGCGATCGGGGTCGAGCGGTGCGGGAGCGTGGTGGTCCGAGCCGGCTCGCACGCGCTCAGCCGCGGCCCGCGCCCAGTCGGCGACGCCGCACGACCAGGCTCGCGCCGGCGGCGAACAGGCCCACGCCGAGCGCGATCCCGCCGGCGGTGGCGTTGCCGGAGGTACCGCCGGCGCCGGTGTGCATGCTGCCCGAGGGTGCCTCGGCGTACTCGTCCCGGTCGCCGGCGGCGCTGCCG
>NZ_JBHZAV010000376.1:0-3113 GCF_042754445.1 Embleya sp. NPDC059213 | reverse complement strand
GTGCGCAGCCGGCGGTCGCGTCTTGGTCGGGTCGGGCGCGGGTGGCTTTGTGCTAAACGGTCGGCGTGGACCGGCGGAGATGGGCCCGGTCCCGGGGTCACCGGCGGCCGGGAGCCTCGGGTTTCCCGGCGAGAGGTGGGTGTTGCTCGGCGGGAAAGGCGCTGGCAACGGCGCGGAAGGGTGGGCGCTTTCGTCGGGTTCGCCGGGGAGCCTTCCCGAGTGGGTCGGGCCGTTTCGGCAGCGGTGGGTGGGCGGTGGCGGGAGAGGGGGAGAAGAGCGGGCCGGGAGTGGGCGGTTTCGGTTGCCGGAGTGCGCGACCCGGCTCTCGGCACGCGCTCTCGCCGGCCGGTCCCACAAAACCGCAGGTCAGTGGAATCCCGGGTGCGGGAAGCGGTCTCGGGATCCGGATCGTGACCTTCGAAGCCTCGGGCTGCCTCTCGCCCAACCTCCCCACCCCCAAACGCCCGCCGAAACGGCCCGACCCACTCGGGAAGGCTCTCCGGTGAACCTTGCCGGGCCGCCCACCCGACCGCCCCGACCCGAAACACCCGCCAAAAGCACACTGTCCACGCGAAGTCGGCCGCCGGGCTTCAAGAACCGGCCCTCTGCACGCGCTCTCGCCGGCCGACCCACAAAGCCGCAGGTCGGCGCAAATCGACGCGCCCGAAGTCGTCCCGCGATCCGGATGAAGACCTGCCCAGCGCACGCGGGCAGCCCTTCCCCCCGCGCACCTACCTCGAACGCCCGCCGAAACGGCCCGGCCCACTCGAAAAGGCTCCCCGGCGGACCCGACGAAAGCACCCACCCGCTCCGCCGTTGCCGGCGCCTTTCCCGCCGAGCAACACCCACATCTCGCCGGGGAGTCCAGGGCTCCCGGCCGCCGGTGACCCCGGGACCGGGTCGATCTCCGCCGGTCCACGCCGACCGTTTAGCACAAAGCCACCCGCGCCCGACCCGACCAAGGGGAGTTCGCGTGCGCGCTCGCGCGGCCGAGTGCGGGCGATCCGCCACCGGCCGCCGTGGCGCCGGGAGCCCACCGAAGCCCCCGGCCCCGCGACCCGAGCGCCGCTCGCGCCAACCCATCGGCCGGTGGCGGCGCGCTCGGCCGGCCAAAAGCCGGGCTGCCCGCGCCGGGCCGTGGAACGCCTTCCTACTTGGCCTCCGCGTATGTGTTCACCACCGCCGGCAGCAGCGGCAACAACACCGGGGTATCGCCGAACACCAACGCCCGGGCCTCGGCTGCGGCCTCGACGATCGCGGCGGCCACCGCGTCGGTGAGGTCGGCCGGGCTGTGCACGATGATCTCGTCGTGTTGGAAGAAGACCAGGTGCGGACGCCCCGACGGCGCCGCGTCGTACGCGGTCAGTCGGCGCCGCAGCGCGGCGAGCAGGGCCAGGGCCCAGTCCGCCGCACTCGCCTGGATGACGAAGTTGCGGGTGAACCGGCCTCGGGCGCGGGCCGAGCGGGCCCCGGCGTCGTCGCCGCCCCGCTCGCCGCGTTCCCCGGCCGGTTCGCTCGTGCCGCCCTCGGCCAGGTCGAGCCATTCGGAGGAGGGCGGCGGGCAGGTCCGGCCCAGCCGCGAGCGCACGATGCCGCCCTCCTCGCCGGTGCGGGCCGCCGCCTCGACGTAGCCCATCGCGTCCGGGTACTGCCGACGCAGCGTGGCCAGCAGCGGCCCGATGTCGCCGCTGGTCTGCCCGTACATCGCGCCCAGCAGGCCGAGCTTGGCCTTGGCCCGGTCGCCCTGGAAGGCGGCCTTGGCCAGCGCCTCGTACAGATCGCCGGCGGCGGCCGAGCGGGCCAGGCCGGCGTCCTGGGACATCGCGGCCAGGATGCGCGGTTCGAGCTGGGCCGCGTCGGCGACCACCAGCCGCCAACCCGGATCGGCCACGACCGCACCGCGCAGCACCCGGGGAATCTGCAACGCGCCACCGCCGCGTCCGGCCCAGCGGCCGGTGACCACGCCGCCGACCACGTATTCGGGGCGGAATCGGCCGGCCCGCACCCAGGTGTCCTGCCAGGCCCACCCGTGCGCGGCGTGCAGGCGGGCGAGTTCCTTGTACTTGATCAGCAGGTCGGCGGCCGGATGACCGAGGTCGCGCAGGTACCACGTGCGGGTCGAGGTGAGTCGGATGCCCTGGTCGGCGAATGCCTTGATCACCTGGGTGTGCGAATCCGGGTTGAACGCGCGCCCACCGAGCGCCGCGCGCAACTGCTCGGCCAGGTCGGCGAGTCGTTGCGGCGGTGCGCCGGACACCCGGGGGCGCGCGCCGAGCAGCTCGGTGAGCAGCGCGTCGTGCACCTCGACCCGCCAGGGCAGACCGTCGGCGGCCATCTCGGCCGCGACCAGACCACCCGCCGACTCGGCGGCGACCAGCAGCCGGAATCGCGAACGGCGGGCCGGATCCTCGATCGCCTCGATCCGCCGCAACTGGTCGGCGTGCACCGCGACCACGGCATCGAGCGTGTCGGCGCCGGCGGGCAGCCGTTGCCGGTCGGGGACGAACAGGCTGTCCTGCGCGTCGGCGACGCCGATCGGCAGGTCGTCCGGTACGGGCAGGCCCTTCAGCCGGGCCCAGGCCGCGCCGAGCGAACGCGGCTCGCCGAACCGGCCCTCGTGCGCGAGCAACAACGACTCGACCAGCGCGAGGTCGTGACAGCGCGCGACCCGGGTGGGCAACAGCGGCGCATACGCACTCTCCGCCGAGGCCCATACCCACCTCGGCGGCACCGGCGCGGCCTCGAAATCGGCGATCGCCGCGACCAGATCGCCGACCTGCGTGGCCGGCCCCACGGGCACACCGTCGTCACGCAACGGCTGCAGCCGACCCCCGTGCCCGTACGCGTCGGGCGCCATCGCAACCCGAGCCACGCCCGCCGTCACCACATGCCGCCGGCCGCCACACCACACCCGAACCGCTCCACAACCGCCCTCCTCCCACACACGTCCACCGGGGACGAATCCCCCACAACCGACAGACCCCCAACCGCCGAACCCTACCCACCCACCCCGACACCCCGACCTCACCACCACCGCCGCCCCGGCCCGGCAGGCACCCACACGGGCCGACACGGGATGGGCGACACGAGCAAACGACACGGCGCGCCGGCAC
>NZ_JBHZAV010000375.1:0-3163 GCF_042754445.1 Embleya sp. NPDC059213 | reverse complement strand
GTGCTCGGCATCCGAGCACCGCGCGCGAACGCGTCCGCTGCGGGGGCGGCGGCGAAGACGGCGCCCGAGACCGCGTCCACGGCGGGTTGAGCCGGGGCGTCGATCGCCGACCCGCCTCGGCTCCACCGACGCCGACACCGACACCGACACCGACACCACGCGTGGGTGGCGTGACGGGAAAGCCTCTGCCGCGGCACGCCGGCATCGCCTACGGTCGTCGCCATGGGCGAAACCGTTGATCTGTCGGCGATGTTGCTTCGTGACGAGACCGGCCGGGGACTCACCGGCTATCTCGCCCGCCCGAAGGGCAAGGGCCCGTGGCCGGGTGTGGTCGTCCTGTACGAGGGCACGGGCCCGGACGCGGTCAACCGCCGGCACGCGGACCGGATGGCCGAGACCGGCTACCTGGCGCTGATGCCGGACCTCTATCACGGTCGCAGCCCGAACCGATGCCTGATCTCGATGATGCGCGCGGTATCGACCGGGCGCGGTCGGCCGTACGCCGACATCGAGGCGGCCCGGCAGTGGTTGTCGGCCGCGACGGAGTGCACCGGCCGGATCGGGGTGATCGGCTTCTGCATGGGCGGCGGCTTCGCGCTGGTGCTCGCCGGGCAGGGCACCTATGACGTGGCGGCGGCCAACTACGCCCAGTTGCCCCGCGATCCGGACGTCGCGCTGCGCGGCGCGTGCCCGATCGTCGCCTCGTACGGCGGCCGGGACAAGGCCTTTGGCGGCGCCGCCGTCAAGCTGGAGGCGGCGCTGCGTCGCGCCGGCGTCGAGCACGACGTCGAGCTGTATCCGGACGCGGGCCACTCGTTCCTCAACGAGGCCGACAACGCGGCGCCGCTGCTGCGCCCGGTGCTGCGCCGCATCCTGGGCATCGGCCCCGAACCGGTCGCCGCCGCCGACGCGTGGCAACGCATCGAGACCTTCTTCGCCCGCCACCTGGCACCCGACGCACCCACCGGGCCCGGGACGGAGCCGGCGGCCGACCACGCAGCCGAGCCGGCAGCCGAGCAGGCGACGGACACACCGACCGACTGACCACACCGGCCCCGGACCGCACCCGCACCCCAGCCGCGCCCGCACCCCAGCCGCGCCCGCGCTACTCCCGGGGGCTACGCGAGGTACATCTCCAACTGGATGTCGTTCGGGTCGCGGAAGGCGATCAGGGTGAAGCCGGTCGAGGGGGTGACCCGGATTCCCGAGTGGGTGACGCCGGCCTCGGTCAGCCGGGCCTCCCACGCCTCCAGCTCGGCGCGGGTGTCCACCGTGAAGGCCAGGTGGTCGAGGCCGGTCGTGCGTTCGTTGAACGCCGCGCCGGCGTCGGCGTGCCGGTGCCGGGTGAGCGCGACCACCACACCGCCGGGGTGGCGCATGATCCGCCGGTCGAAGTCGTCCGTGTCCCACGGGAACACCGGTACGAAATCCAGGACTTCGGAGTACCACCGGATCGACGCGTCCAGGTCGCGGACGTTCAGCGCGACGTGATGGACCCCGGAGAAGCTCGCCTTCGACACGTGTTCCGCCCTTCGTGGCCGACCGTACCCGCTCACCCGTTCGAGCGGGATCGCCCGAGCCTACTGCCCGAGGTCATGCCCCTCGCGCGCGGCCGACCGCGCGATCGCCGTCGCGGCGTACGCGGTGTGCGCCCGTACCTGCGGCAACCACTCCTGCCAGTCCTCGTCCTCGGCGCCGAGATAGCCGGCCCGCGCGCGAGCGAGTACGGGCCGATGCTCGACCGGCAGCCGTGCGAGCACCCAATCGGCCGCGGCGTCCTTGGAGTGGATCGTCCCGGTCTCCAGCGTCGTCCGGATCCGTGCCAGGGTGAGCAGCACGTTGCGGGTGTCGGTCTCCGCCTCGGCGAGCAACTCCGGTACGCCGGCCACGATCGCGCGCCGCAGGTCCGCGTGCGGGACCGGGTCGAGCACCTCGTCCGGCGGCGGTCCCACCAGAGCGGCCCGGCCGAGCAACACCATCGTGAGCAGCGGTGCCAGGTCCGGGCTCGGCTCCGGTGCCGGCGTCGTGCCGCGCTCGTACTCGGTGCGCAGCCATTCGCCGTATTGGAACTCGCAGCGCGGCGGATAGCGCCACGGCCGGACCTCGGATTGCACGACCACGGTCAACTCCACGGGCCGGGCGGGGCCGCCGAGGGCCCGCTCGCCGGAGATCGCGAGCAGGCCCTCGACCAGTGCCCGTCGCCGCACGGCCGTGGTGGCCCGGCGGACGACGACCAGCACGTCCACGTCACTGCGTGGCCGCAGTCCACCGAGCACCGCGGAGCCGTGCAGGTAGGCGCCGACGATCTGCTCCGCGCCGAGCGTGTCGCGGACCAGTCGAACGATGTCCTCGGTGGATGCCATCGGGGTTCCTCAGCTCAGGATCGGCGTCGTCTGGGCCGACGCGATGCGCCAGCCGTCGTCCTCCTTGACCATGACATAGGTGAGTTGCCCGGAGGACGCGGGCAGGGCGGGGGTCGCCGAATCCTCGCGGTCGACATCCTCGCGCCGGTCGAAGACCCGCTTGAGGCACGCCACGATCGCCACGTCCGGGCGCACGAAGTGCACGTCCTGGATCTCGGCGGTGGTGGCCACATCGGCCAGCGGCGAGGCCATCGCCCCGCGCATCGCCTCGGTCAGCGTGTCCCGGCCCGAGACCCGCCGGCCGCCGAAGTTGACGATGTTCACGTGTGCGGTGTGCAGCGGGATGAACGTGTCGACGTCGTTCTGGAGCCGCACGGCATCCGCGACGAGTAGTTGGATGGCGGCGAGGTCGGCCGATTCGGTGCTCATTGGAACTCTCCCGTTGCCAGAGGTTGTTGCCGAGGACCGAGCGCCCCCTGGAGAGGAGTATGGAACTTCAAGGAAACTTGAGGTCAACCGGTCTCGCGCGGCACTCCGAAGCGTGTGGGCGGACCCCGACAACGCAACGGTCCGCCGACGTCCGACCGGAGTCGGGGCGTCGGCGGACCGGAGCCGGGGCGCACGCGGGGGTCACGCCTGCTTGGCCTCGATCTCCAGGACGATGGTGATCTTGTCGCCGACCGCCGCGCCGGCCGGGCCGCCGGTGACGCCGAAGTCGCCGCGGCTGATCTCGGTGGTGGCGGTGAAGCCCGCGACCGGGCTGCCGTCGAAGCCGGTGCCGAAGCCGTTGAGTTCGAGTT
>NZ_JBHZAV010000374.1:0-3178 GCF_042754445.1 Embleya sp. NPDC059213 | reverse complement strand
GTTTTTGGGTGGTTGCCGCGCCCGCCTAAACCTGCGGGGGGGTGTCGCCCGGATCCCGTGTTTGTGCCCCGAAAGGACCCGAGGGCATGGACCGCAACACCGTCGACTGGCACGGCTACATACCGGCCGTGACAACCCCCTTCACCTCCCAGGGCGACCTCGATCTCGCCGCCTGGGACGAACAGTTGGAGTGGTTCGCCGCCGAACGCCTCGACGGCGTGATCATCGCCGGCACCACCGGCGAGTGGTACACCCTCACCGCTACCGAACGCGCCGCCCTGTTCACCCGCGCCGCCCGCCGAGTGCGCGGTCGCTACACGCTGCTCGGCGGCTGCAACGCCTACACCGCCTCCGCCGCGATCGGCCACGCCCGGGCCGCGCGCGCCGCGGGCCTGGACGGCATCCTGCTCACCCCGCCGCCGTACATGGTGCCCAACTCCCGCGAGATCGTGGCCTTCTACGCCGAGGTCTGCGCCGCCGTCGACATCCCGGTCTGTGTGTACAACTGGCCCCGGGGCACCGGCGTGGACCTGGACCTGGACACCCTGAGCGCGCTGGCGGACCTGCCCAACGTGGTCGCGATCAAGAACTCCACCGGCGATTTCGGGGCGTTCGTCAAGGGCCTGATCGCCCTGCACGAGCGGGTGCGCTACTTCGGCATCACCACCGACCGGGTGGGCATCGCGCTGATGCGCGGCATCGGCGGCGACGGGCTGATGGGCGCCGGCGCCGTCCTCGGCCGCGACCACCCCGACTTCTTCCACCACCTCGCCGCCGGCGACGAGGCCGCCGCGCTGGCCGTGGGCGCCCGCGACCGGGTGCTGATGCGGGCCTGGTTCACCGCCGACTACGGGCCCCGCTTCGGCAGCGCGCCGGCCATCCTCAAGCACGCGCTCACCCTGCGCGGCGTGCCCGCCGGCCATCCGCGCCGCCCGCTGCTGCCGCTGACCGTCGCCGAGGCCGAGCAGGTCCGCGCCACGGTCGCCGAACTGGGACTGCTGGCCTGATGACTCCCGGCCCGAAGACACCCGACCCGAAGACAGCCGGCGTGCCGACTCCCGGCATCGGGGCTCCCGGCTCGCAGACCCCGAGCGTGCGGACTCCCGGCATCGGGGCCCCCGGCTCGCAGACCCCGGGCGTGCGGACTCCCGGCCCGACGGACCCCACCGACGTCCTGGTCGTGGGCGGCGGGTTGCTCGGCTGCGCACTGGCCTACCACCTCGCCCGCGCGGGCGCCTCGGTCCGCCTGATCGAGAAGGACCAGCTCAACCGGCACGCCTCCGGCCAGAACGCGGGCAGCCTGCACTTCCAACTCGAATACCGGATGATCCAACACGGCCCCACCGTCGCCGCCCGCGCCGCCGAGGCCCTGCCGCTGCACCTGGACGCCATGCACTCGTGGGCCGGGCTGGAGGACGAGCTCGGCGAACCCTGCGGCGTGCGCCGCTCCGGCGGCCTGATGCTGGCCGAGTCGCCCGAGGACATGGCCCTGCTCGCGCACAAGGCGCACCTGGAACACGCGCACGGACTGGACGTCGAACTCCTCGACGCCCGAGCCACCCACGAACGGGCTCCCTACCTCTCCGACCGGGTGATCGGCGCCGCCTGGTGCCCCGGCGAGGGCAAGGCCAACCCGCGCCTGGTCACCCACGCCTACGCCCGGGCCGCCCGCCGGCACGGCGCCCGGATCGACACCGGCGTACGGCTGACCGCGCTGCGTCACGACGGCCGACAGTGGCTCGCCGAGACCGCCGGCGGACGCCGGATGGCCGCGCGCGCGGTCGTGGTCGCGGCCGGCGTGTGGACCGGCGAGGTCGCCGCGATGGCCGACATCCGGCTGCCCATCGTGCCCGTCGCGCTCACCATGACGGTCACCGCCGCCGCGCCGCCGCTGATCCCGCACCTGGTCCAGCACGCCGGGCGACGCCTCTCGCTCAAACAGACCGAGGAGGGCAACGTGCTCATCGGCGGTGGCCGCGCCGCCAAGTTCGTCCAGCACGCCGGAGCGCTCGACCTGGACGCCCGCCCCGAACTGCGGCTGGACTCGGTGTTCGCCGGCGCCGACGCGGCGCGCGTGGTGCCGGCCGTGCAACGCCTGCCGGTGCTGCGCGTCTGGTCCGGCGCGACCTCGCTGGCCCCCGACCAACTGCCTTTGCTGGGGCCGGTCCCGCGCCGCCCCGACTTCTTCGTCGCCACTGGCGGATCCGGCTTCACCCTGGGCCCCACCTACAGTCGCCTGCTCGCCGAACAGGTGCTCACCGGGACCACCGGGCTGCCACTCGACGACTACTCCCCCGCACGGTTCGGAGCGCTGAACTTTGTCTGACCACCCGGCGCAGGTATCCATCACCCTGGACGGCCGCCCGCACAGCGTGCCGGCCGGCCGCTCACTCGCCGCCGCCCTGATCGCCACCGAGCACCCCGTCACCCGACACGACCGGGCCGGCCGGCCGCGCGCGCCCTACTGCGGGATGGGCGTGTGCTTCGACTGCGCCGTCACCGTCGACGGCACCCCGCTGGTACGGGCCTGCCAGGAGCCGGTCCGCGCGGGCATGCGCGTCGACACGGGCCGCGCGCGTGGCCCGGACCCGCGAGACCGGGTCGGCCGTTCGGACCTGCGGGACCGAGTCGGCGGTTCGGACCTGCGGGACGACACCGGCCGTGAGGACGTGTGATGACCACCACCGAACCGCAGTTGCTGATCGTCGGTGCCGGTCCCGCCGGTCTCGCCGCCGCCGTGGCCGCCGCCCACCACGGTGCGCAGGTCCTGGTCGTCGACGAACAGGCCCGCCCCGGTGGGCAGATCTGGCGCCGACCCGACCCCGGCGCGGGCGGCTCGGACCCGCTCGCGGGCCCCGCGTACGCCGCGGGCCGCGCACTGCTCGCCCGCGCGGCGGCGCACCCGCGGATCACCTTCGCGCACGACACCACCGCGTGGGGTGTCTTCGGCACGCAGACCACGCCCGACGGCTTCGCCGCACCGCCCGGCACCCCCGTGCCGGAGGGTCCCCGGGTCGCGGTGCACGGCCCTGCCGGGGTCGAAGTCCTGTTGCCCCGCGCCCTGTTGCTCACCGCCGGCGCCTACGACCTGCCGGTGCCGGTGCCCGGCTGGACCCTCCCCGGTTTCTTCACGGTCGGCGGCATCCAGGCCCTGCTCAAGGGCCTCCGCACCCTCGCC
>NZ_JBHZAV010000373.1:0-3241 GCF_042754445.1 Embleya sp. NPDC059213 | reverse complement strand
GGGCACACCCCGTCTCGGTCGTGCGTTGCGATCAGACGCGAACCGCGTCCCGATCCGGGTCGACGTCGCGCCCACCGCGGTCCGTCGGGTCGAACGGGTTCGCCTGCGCCTTCGCGGCGGCGGCGTCGTCGCCCAGGTACTTGCGCAGCCCCTCGCCCTCGACGTCCACGTTCGGGATGAGCTTGTTCAGCCACGCCGGCAGCCACCACGCGGACTTGCCGAGCAGCGCCAGTACGGCCGGCACGATCGTCATCCGGACCACGAACGCGTCGAACAGGACGGCGGAGGCGAGACCGAAGCCGATCATCTTGACCATCGAATCGGGCGCCCCGATGAAGCCGGCGAACACCCCGATCATGATCAACGCGGCGGCCGTGACCACCCGCGCACCGTGCTTGAACCCGCTGACCACGGCCTGCCTCGGGCTCTCGCCGTGCACGTACGCCTCGCGCATCCCAGTGACCAGGAAGACCTCGTAGTCCATCGCGAGTCCGAACACGATGCCCACCAGGAAGATCGGCATCATGCTCATGATCGGCCCGGTCTGGTCCACCCCGATCAGGCTGCCGAACCAGCCCCACTGGAACACCGCGACCACCGCGCCGAGCGAGGCGACCACCGAGAGCAGGAAGCCGCCGGCCGCCTTGAGCGGCACCAGGACCGACCGGAACACCGCCATCAGCAGCAGGATCGCGAGGCCGACGACCAGCGCCAGGTACGGCAGCAGCGCGTCGTTCAGACGCTGCGAGAAGTCGATGTTCAGCGCCGGACCGCCGCCGACCAGCGTCTCGGCACCGGTGCGGGCCTTGGTCTGGTCCGCCGTGGCGCGGATCGCGTGCACCAGGTCCTTGGTGGCGTTGCTGCTCGGCTTCGAATTCGGCGTGATCTCGATGATCGCCGTGTTCTCCGCCTTGTTGAAGGTGGCGGGAGCGATCGAGGCGATGCCCTTGACCTTGCCCAGCGCGTTGGTGACCTCGGCCGCCGCGGCCCTGCCGTTGTTGTTCTTCGCGGCGTCCACCACGACCAGGAGCGGCCCGTTGAAGCCGGGGCCGAAGCTCTCGGTCAGCAGGTCGTAGCCACGACGCTGGGTGGTGTCGGTCGACTTCACGCTGTCGTCCGGCAGGCCCAGCTCCATGCTCGCGGCGGGCAGCGCCAGCGCGCCCAGACCCAGTACCGCGACCACCAGCACCTTGACCGGACGGCGCAGCACGAACCGCGCCCACCGGGTGCCCATGTTCGGCTTCTCCGAGCCCCGTCGGTGGCCGGTGCCGCCGGCGGCGATCTCGGCGTCGCGCTGGGCGAAGCGCTTGCGGTCCTTGCGGCCGAATATGCGCTTGCCCGCGAAGCCCAGGATGGCCGGCACGAAGGTCAGTGCGACCAGTACCGCGACCGCGACGGTGCCGGCCGCGGCCAGGCCCATCTCGGTCAACATCGGGATGTTGACCACGGCCAGACCGGCCAGCGCGACCACCACGGTGAGGCCGGCGAAGACCACCGCCGAACCCGCGGTGCCCACTGCCCGGCCGGCGGCGTCCTCGGGTTCGCGGCCCAGGGTCAACTCGCTGCGATAGCGCGAGACCACGAACAGCGCGTAGTCGATGCCGACCGCCAGGCCGAGCATCATCGCCAGGGTCGAGGTGGTGGGGGAGAGGTCGAACACACCCGCGAGGGCGGTGATGCTGCCGACGCCGACCGCGACCCCCAGCAGCGCGGTGAGCAGCGGCAGACCCGCCGCGATCATCGCGCCGAAGGTGATCGCCAGGACCACGGCCGCGATCAGGACGCCGACGATCTCGCCGTTGCCCGGGCCGGAATCGTCCTGGAGCGCGTCGCCGCCGACCTCGACGGTCAGGCCGGCCGCGCGTCCCTGCTGGGCCGCGTGCGTGAGCGTGTCGCGGGTCTTGTCGTGCAGCGTGTCGGCCGGGTCCTGGTAGGCCACGGCCGCATACGCGGTGGTGTGGTCCTTGCTGACCGTGCCCGCCTCGAACGGGTCGGCGGCACTGGCCACCTGGTCGGTGCCCTTGAGCGCGCCGACCACCTGTAGGACGGCCGCCTTGTTCTTGGCGGAGTCGATCTGCTGGCCGGCGGGCGCGCGGAAGACGATCCGCGCGCTGGCACCGCCGGCGGCGGCCTCGGGCGTGCGGGCCTCCAGCAGGTCGACGGCCTTCTGCGCCTCGATGCCGGGAACCGAGAAGGGTTTGGCAGCCGGGGAGGACGCCGTCGAGGCGCCGAATCCGACCAGGGCGAGGATCGCCACCCAGAGCAGGACGACCAGGCGTCGCCGCCGGAAGGCGGCCCGACCGAGTCGGTACAGGAATGTGGCCATGAAGGAGTCTCCAGGCTCGTGCGAGTCGGGACGTGAGGGCAGGACGTGCGGGATCGCCCCGGGGCGACACGTGTCGCCGGCACCGGGTGGGATCCGAAATGGGAGTGGGGCGGTCGGGTATGGGCAGGCGCAAGCAGAGGTATGGCAGTTGTGAGCTGGTCACATGCCCGAACGGCCGAGCTGTTCTACTAGCCGGACAGTAGAAATTATGCCGGGCCGCAAGCCCCACGTATGTCCTTCCGAAGGTGTGGACACACGTACTACGTAGGGCGTACTTTCTACTGGCCGTACAGTAGATATAGGCGTCGGACGGCACACGCAGCGCCTGCAGTGGGGAAGGAGTCGCACGTGACCGGCCAACGAGGCGACACCCGGCGCAGGGTCCGCGAGACCGCGTCGACCCTGTTCGCAGAGAAGACCTACGGCGCCACCACGCTCCAGGACATCGCCGACACGATGGGCGTGACCAAGGCGGCCCTGTACTACTACTTCCGGACCAAGGAAGAGATCCTCGCCGACCTGGTCGAGCCGGCCATCGTCGAGCTGGAGGCGATCCTGGACCGGGCCGAGGGCCAGTCCTTCTCGCCCGCGGCCACCCGCGAGTTGTTGCTCGCGATGGGCGAGTTGTACGCGGCCGATCGCCGCCGGCTGATCATCCTCATGTTCGACCGGACCTTCAAGACCCAGCCGGTGCTGGGCGAGCGGGTGATGGTGTGTCGACAGCGCACCCAGCAGGCGCTGGCCCGTGGGAGCGCGCACGACTCGGCCGGCGATGTGCGCGCGATCGCGGCGTTGGCGGCGCTGACCGTTCCGCTGGCGGCGCTGGAGGGGTACGAGGACCTGCGGCCGTTGGTCGCCCCGTCGGTGGCGGCGGCCTGCGCGGTGCTCGGCATCCGAGCACCGCGCGCGAACGCG
>NZ_JBHZAV010000372.1:0-3247 GCF_042754445.1 Embleya sp. NPDC059213 | reverse complement strand
AGACAGGGACCCGCGCCCGGCAGCGGACCCGCGCCCGGCAGCGGACCCGCGCCCGGCACCGAATCCGGCGCCGGGCGCAAGATGCGGCCGAGTCGAGACCGAGGTCGGGCCCGTCCCCCCGGGCCCGCCCCCGTCGATCCACCTCAGGACCGCTCGAACAGCTCCTCCCACAGCCGCTCCAGCAGATCCAGGAAGTCGTTGCCCGTGCTCGGGTGCACCCGCAACACCTGCGGATCGTGATCACTGGCCTGGTCCGCGAACGCCGCGTTCACGTGCACGATGTCGTACTCGAAGCGGCTGATCCGCGGGCTGGTCAAAATGTGGTCGAGCATCTGGCTGTTGCCGTTGAACACGTACCCCCAACGCTCGTTCGCCGGCAGCGTGTCGACCATCGTGCGCAGCGCGCCGCCGTCGGTGAGGGTTTTGAGCGTCGGCGAGAACGCGAAGTCGTTCAGGTCGCCGAGCACCACCAGGTTCGCCCTCGGGTCGGACGCGAGCAACTCGTCCACGAACTGGCGCAGCACCTTTGCCTGCGCCACGCGCTGGACCTCCGAACTGCGCGTCGGCGGCTGGAATCGACTGTCCAGCGCCTGGTCGCCGCCCTTGGAGGCGAAGTGGTTCGCGATCACGAACACCGTCTTGCCGCGGAAGCGGAACTCCGCCGCGAGCGGCTTGCGGCTGCTCTCCCACGCCGGGTCCGCGGGGGAGACCCGACCCGGGGACTGGGTCAGTTGAGTACGCCCCAGCCAGTCCTTGCGCACACCCACCGCGCTCGTGGAACCGCCGCCGGGACGATCCACGAACTCGACGCGCGTAGCGTCGAAGAGGAACGCGTTGCGGATGTTGCCGCCCGGCTGGCCGCCGTCCTTGCCGTCGACGGGCTCGATCGAGCGCCACGAATAGGCCGGGCCGCCCGCCGCCTTGATCGCCGCGACCAGCTTGTCCAGCGTCTGATCGGCCGCGACCACACCGTCGTTGGTCGGTCCGCTGTTGTCCTGGATCTCTTCCAGGGCCACCACGTCCGGCGTGGACAAGGCGGTGACGATGCCCTTCGCCAGCCGGTCGAACTTGGCCTGGGTGTCCTTGGGGGAGAGGTTCTCCACGTTGTATGTGGCGACCGCGAGTTCGCTGTTCTTCTGGTCCCGCGTCGTCTCCGGCGTCAGCGTGCCCTTGACCACCTTGCCCAGCGTGGTCGCGGCCAGCGAATACCCGCCGAACTGGTCGTAGGTGAGCGGGCCGGTGGTCTCACCGGTGAGCGTGTCGCCGACGTCGGCCTGCGGGAACGGCTCCTGGGAGAACGGGATCAGCGACGCGACCTTGAGCCGGCCGCTGTTCTGCGCGTCGTACCCGCCGTACAGCGTGCCGCCCTGTGCCGTCGGGTTCTGCGTCGGCTCCAGGGTGACCCACAGTTCGCCGAACGAGGTGCTCGGGCCGACCACACGCGATTCGCCTACGCGCGTCAACTGGCCTTCGAGCGACTCGAATCGGTCCAGCGCGTACTTCGTCGGCTCCAGCGCGAGCGCCTCGATCGACGGCGTTCCGGTGGGCGCGTACGCGTCCGGCAGGGTCGCCGCGTCGAGCAACACCGGTGCGGGCAGCGCCTGACCGGAAGCGTCGATCACCCACGTGGCGTCGGTGACCTGGGTCAGCGACTGGCCGCCGGCGTTCGCGCCGCCCGGATAGAACTCCTCGACCTTGCCGGTCACCTTGACCGCGTCGCCGACCGCGACCTTCGGGGTGACCGTGCCGGTGAACACGAACAGCCCTTCGGATGTGCGGGGATCATCGTCCGGCGAGCCGTCCTGGAACCAGAAGCCGCGTGCGCTGCCGAAGCCGCGAACACCGGTCACCACGCCCGGAACACTGGTCACCCGAGTGCCGTTCTTCGGCGATACCCGGGTGGTGCCCTGGATTTCGTGAATGCGCGCGTTGGTCGGCTCGGGCGTGCCCGGACCCGGGTCGCTCGGACCCTGGCCACGCGCGTTGAGCGGCGTCGGTGCGCCCGCGACGAAGTCCGCGGCGTTGTCGTCGGTGTCCACGAGCGCCGAAGTCCGGGCCACCGAGGCCGAGTTCGACGCGCCGGTCGCCGGGGTGCCCTCGCGCACCACCGCGTCGCCGTAGCCCGCGACGTCCACGACCCGGCCGTCGGCCAGGCAGTCGGCCGCCGTCAGGCACGTGAGCGCCGTGTTGCCGCGGACCAGCGCGACGGTGCCGCCGGTGCCCGACATGTTGATTGCACCCTGCGCGTCCGGGGTGGGCAGGGCCAGGGTGCCGCCGGCGCCCTTGGCCTCGCCGATCAGGTACCGACCGCCGGGCGCCACCGCGCCGGTCAGCGCGGTGACCTGCCAGGCCGAGGTCGGCTTGGGCGCGGCCGGAAGGTACTGCACGCTCCAGCCGTCGACCGCGACGGCGGCCGAACCCTTGTTCGCCAACTCGATGAAGTCGTTGGTCAGGCTCGCGCCGCTGTTGCCACCGCCGCCGTACACCTCGGCGAGCAACACGTCCACGGCGGGCGCCGCGACGGCGGGAGCGGGTGCGATGACGAGCGCGCCACCGGCGAGGGCGCCGGCCACGGTCGTGGCCACGACACCGATCCGCCGCCGCCGGGTACTCGGCACGGATCGTCGTCGAGACGATTGCTGACGGAATGTCACCCAGGGCCTCCGAAAAGCGAAAGGGACAGGTCCGGGACATTCTCGGGACTGCGGGTGAACGCCGTCCATCCTTTGGGCGGCCCGAAAGGGGCCAAGGTTCCCCCGGGGCCCGAATCTTTTTCCCCACCCACGCGTCGCATCCGGCAGCGGACCCGCCCCGGGCCCACCCTTGTCGCTTCCGCGTCGACCGATGTCGTCCCCCGGCCGACTTTGTCACTCACCCCGGGGTCACCCGGTGCCCGCGCCGAAGCGCCCGCACCCACACCCCGAACCACACCAACTCGGAGATGGAGGCGGGATTCGAACCCGCGTGCACGGTTTTGCGGACCGCTGCCTTGCCTCTCGGCCACTCCATCGCATTCGACCACCGCGCGTTCCGTCGGCCGGACGGCGCCGGGAATCCCGGTCCGCCCGCCCGCGGTTCGCGCGGCCCTTCGCCCTTCGAGGTGGAGGCGGGATTCGAACCCGCGTGCACGGCTTTGCAGGCCGCGGCCTGTCCTCTCGGCCACTCCACCCGGCCGGGCCACCAACCCGGTCGATTCATCCGCCCCGACCACCCACGCCCCACCGACCGGGCGATCCGGTGGGCCTCC
>NZ_JBHZAV010000371.1:0-3297 GCF_042754445.1 Embleya sp. NPDC059213 | reverse complement strand
GTGAGCTGCTGGAACTGGGCGCGGGTGAGCTTCTCGTCCAGGTGCAGCGGGCCCTCGGCCGAGGCCGTGATGTAGGGCAGGTTGATCGAGGTCTCGGTCGCGCTCGACAACTCGACCTTGGCCTTCTCCGCCGCCTCGCGCAGACGTTGCAGCGCCATCTTGTCCTTGGACAGGTCCACGCCGTGCGCGTTCTTGAACTGCTTGACCAGGTGGTCCATCACCCGCTGATCCCAGTCGTCGCCGCCCAGATGGGTGTCGCCGTGCGTGGCCTTGACCTCCACCACGCCCTCGCCGATCTCCAACAGGGACACGTCGAAGGTGCCACCGCCCAGGTCGAACACCAGGATCGTCTGATCACGCACCTTGTCCAGGCCGTAGGCCAGCGCCGCCGCGGTGGGCTCGTTGACGATGCGCAGCACGTTGAGCCCGGCGATCTCGCCGGCCTCCTTGGTGGCCTGGCGCTGGGCGTCGTCGAAGTACGCCGGCACCGTGACCACCGCGTCGGTGACCTTCTCGCCCAGGTACGCCTCGGCGTCGCGCTTGAGTTTCTGCAACACCCGAGCGGCGATCTCCTGCGCGGTGTAGCGCTTGCCGTCGATGTCGCCGACGTCGGGGAAGTGCCACGAATTGTCGCCCATGTGCCGCTTCACCGAGCGGGCGGTGCGCTCCACGTTGGTCACCGCCTGGCGCTTGGCCACCTCGCCGACCAGCACCTCACCGTTCTTCGCGAACGCCACCACCGACGGCGTGGTCCGTGCCCCTTCCGCATTCGTGATGACGGTGGGTTCACCGGCTTCGAGAACCGCGACCACCGAATTGGTCGTGCCGAGGTCGATACCGACCGGACGTGCCATGAGGACGCTCCTCGTCGAACGTCGAGTGCTCCGGTGGCCGAATCCGCGTCCGCGCCCCGGCGCCACCGGCACCGCGAGCACCCCCGAGCCACGGACCCGCCACCGGACTCTCGTACCTAGCGGCCGTGCGGGTACTACCTCCGGAATATGACCCACATGCCCCCATGTCAACCGCAACCACGCCGATCACCGCACTCCCTCCACCAATGGTGACCGCACCCACACGTCGGGTGGCCGGCGACCTGGGGCGGTCGGGCCGCGCGCATCCGCCGGGTGACCCCGCCGTCACCCTTCGGACGTGCCGTCGTCCGCCGTCGGCGCGGGTCGGTGGTCCGCCGGTCGGGCGCGGGTCGTGGATCGTTCATCGAATTCGGCTTGGCAGCGGGCCGGCGAAGCGATGTGCTGGTGGCGTTCGTGTTCGATCGGTTGTCTGTCCACGATCCGCAACTCCCGTGACCACGACGGCGGATGCCCGCGTGGTCGCGCCCGGGCCGGAGGTTGAATCCTGATGCGTCGACGTTCCCCGCGCCGAGCCGTCACCGCCACCATCAGCGCCGTGTGCGGCGCCGTACTGACCGTCGCCCTGACCACCTCGCCCGCCCTGGCGGCCGACGAGTGGCGACAGACGTCCAGCAGGACCTTCCTGCTCCTGGATGCCCTGCAGCGTTCCCAGGGCGTCGCCACCGACGGGCAGAGCTGGTTCTTCTCCTGGCAGAACGGGCTCCAGCGCACCACCCTGGACGGTTCCAGGATCGTCGACAAGCCGTTCGCGATCCCCAAGCGGATCGCCGACCTCGGCGGCAACCACATCGGCGACATCGACTATCACGACGGAAGGATCTACGCCCCCATCGAGGACGGCAGCGGGTATCGGCACCCCTTCATCGCGCTGTTCGACGCCCGGACCCTGGAGTTCACCGGCACCGCGTACGAACTCCCGCAGCCCCTGCACACCCAGGGCGTGCCGTGGGTGGCCGTCGACGCGGCCCGCGGCTACGTCTATACCGCCGAGTGGAACAACACCACCGCGCTCAACGTGTTCGCCCTGGCCGACCTGTCGTTCGTCAAGCAGGTGCCGCTGAGCACGACGGTCGGCCGGATCCAGGGCGCCAAGATGTATCAGGGCAGGCTCTACGCGTCCGCCGACAACGACCGCAAGTCGATCTACCGGATCGATCCGGACACCGGCGTCGTCGCCGACGTGCTCGACCGCGACCTGCCCGCCGGCACCGAGGCGGAGGGGCTGGCCTTCCTGCCCACCGCGGACGGCGCGGTGCTGCACACCCTGGACGTGGCGCCCTCGCGGCTGTGGGTGAACTTCCGCAACTACCAACCCGTCGGCACGAGCTGACCGCCGCCGATCCGGTGCTCGGGGCCCGCCGCCAACCTGGTGGTGGACGGCGGCGGCCCTCGACATAATGCAGGGGCAATCTATTGCACGACGGCGACCCGATGCCGGGACGGCTTTCGCGTGGGGCGAGGGCCGCGGGCCGATCGCGCGGGCCGAACCCGCCTGCGATCGATGGGCATCGGGCTCATCGACCGTCGTAGGCAAGGAGCGACGACGTGGTCTTTCCCCTTCCCCGTACCCTCGCGGCCCTGCGCGTGGCCCGCGAGGCCGCCCAGACCATTCGCCGGGCCGGGCGCCCCCGGCGGATCCGACTCAAGTCCTCCGCCGCGGACCTGGTCACCGCGACCGACCTGCGGGTGGAGAAGCTGGTCCGGGCCTGGCTGAGCAGCCACTACCCGCAGGACGCGGTGGTCGGCGAAGAGGGCGGCGGGTTGGCCGAGTTGGATCTGCGTCGGCCGACCTGGTTCGTGGATCCGCTGGACGGCACCACCAACTTCGCCCACGGCCTGCCGCATTACGCGTGCGCGATCGCGTTCTGGGACGGTGAGCAACTCGCGCTCGGCGTGGTCGCCGACGCGACCCGGCGCCGGACCTACTGGGCCGAGGCCGGGCGCGGCGCCTACGAGGGGCGCAAGCGTCTGCAGGTTTCGGACACCCGCACGTTGGGCCGCAGTGTGATCGCCACCGGCTTCCCGCCGTCCCGGGCCACCGATCCGGACAACAATCTGGCCGAGTTCCTGTCCGTGGTCAACGACACCCGCGACGTGCGCCGGCTGGGCTGCGCCGGCATCGATCTGTCCTGGGTGGCGGCCGGTCGCCTGGACGCCTACTGGGAGCAGCGCTGCGGCCCGTGGGACTGGGCGCCCGGCGCGATCCTGGTGCGCGAGGCCGGTGGTCGGGCCAGCACGTTCGACGGGACCGACTGGAAGCCCGGCGACGGCGAACTGGTGGCCTCCAACGGCGCGATCCACGACCGCCTGCTGCGCTCGTTCGCACAGGCCCGGGCCGGCGCCGGGCTGCCCGCCCGGCCGATCGCGGCCTGACCGGGCACACCCGCCGGCACCGGCGCCGGGACCGCGAGCGGTGCTCGCG
>NZ_JBHZAV010000370.1:0-3331 GCF_042754445.1 Embleya sp. NPDC059213 | reverse complement strand
GGTCTCATTCCGAACCCGGAAGCTAAGCTCTCCAGCGCCGATGGTACTGCACTCGAAGGGGTGTGGGAGAGTAGGACGCCGCCGGAATCAACGTGAGTAAGGGGCCCCACCCCGGTGGGGCCCCTTATTTTTTTATCCGGATTTATTTACTGTGGCGACCCCTGTTCGCAGAGGTTCATGGCCACTGTCGGGTGCGCCGACTTCGTTCGTCATACGGGACAATGGTGGTCGAGCCACAGGCGACTGCGTACCCGTACGACGATCACGAGGAGCAAATCCCATGTCCAATCCCCCCTCCGAGGGACGGCCGAGTCGCCGTCCCGGTGGATCGCAGTACTCGGGGGGCGGTGGCGGCGGTGATCGCCGGCCGTTCAACCGTGACGATCGTGGTGGCCGTCCGGCTTCCGGTGGTCGTGATCAGGGCGGCCGGGACGATCGCGGCGGTTCGCGTCCGCCGTTCAACCGGGACGATCGCGGTGGCAACCGTGGTGCGGGCGCAGGTCGCCCCCAGTCCGGTGGACGGCCGCAATCCGGTGGTCGGGACGACCGCGGTGGCGCTTCGCGTCCCTCTTTCAATCGTGATGATCGTTCCGGTGGTGGCTCGCGTCCGCCGTACCGATCGGACCGGCCCGAGCGTTCGGACCGGCCCGGTCGTGACGACCGCGGCGCTTCGCGTCCCTCGTACGGCAACCGTGACGACCGGGGTGGCTCGCGTCCCGCGTTCAACCGGGACGACCGCGGCGCCGGGCGTCCGCAGTCGGGTGGTCGGGATGATCGGGGTGGCGCTTCGCGTCCCTCTTTCAATCGTGATGATCGTTCCGGTGGTGGCTCGCGTCCGCCGTACCGTTCCGACCGGCCCGAGCGTTCGGACCGGCCTGCTCGGGACGACCGCGGGGACTCGCGTCCGGGCTTCCGGTCGGATGCTCCCGAGCGTGACCGCGGCCAGTCGCGTACCTCTTACGGGGCGCGCGGTGATCACGCGATCTCGCGGCCGAACCGCGAGGACCGCGACGGCGGTTCGCGTCCCCCCTTCAACCGTGACGACCGTGGTGGACGCCCGTCGTACGGCAACCGTGACGACCGTGGTGGCTCGCGTCCCGCGTTCAACCGGGACGACCGCGGCGGGGATCGTCGCCCTCCGGCCGGTCGTGACGACCGGCCCGGGTTCCGCGAGGAGCGCGGTGGGGAACGTCGTCCGTCGTTCAACCGGGACGATCGTTCCGGTGGTGGCTCGCGTCCGCCGTACCGATCGGACCGGCCGGAGCGTTCGGAGCGGCCTGGTCGTGACGACCGTGGTGGCTCGCGTCCCTCGTTCGGGAACCGGGACGACCGGGGTGGTGCCGGTGGTCGTCTGCCGTCTCGTTCGGATCGGCCGGCGCGCGACGACCGCGGTGGTAGTGGGCGTCCGTCGTTCAATCGGGACGACCGCGGTGGTTCGCGTCCTGCGTTCGACCGGGACGACCGCGGTGGGGATCGTCGTCCCTCGTTCAATCGTGACGACCGTGGTGGTGCCGGTGCGTCGCGTGCGCCGTACCGTGCGGATCGGCCCGAGCGTTCGGACCGGCCTGCTCGTGAGGAGCGGGAGTTCGGGGATCGTGACCACCGGGACGGCGCCAGCAGCCGGCCGACCTACAACGGTCAGCCCGGCGCGCGGCAGCCGTTCCACGAGCGTCGTCCGGCGCCGCGTCGGGACGACCGGGGTTCGGGTCGTCCGGCGAGTGGTGGTCGGGACGATCGCGGTGGGTCGCGTCCGTCGTTCGGCAACCGGGACGATCGGGGCGGTGCGGGTGGTTCGCGCACGCCTTATCGTTCGGACCGTCCGGAGCGTTCGGAGCGGCCTGCTCGGGACGATCGCGGTGGGTCGCGTCCGCCGTTCCGGTCGGATCGGCCGGAGCGCTCCGACCGGCCCGCTCGGGACGATCGCGGTGGGTCGCGTCCGTCGTACGGCGACCGTGGGGGTTCGCGGTCCTCGTTCAGCCGGGACGACCGTGGTGGGCGTCCCTCGTACGGGGATCGGGACCGGGGCAACAGCCGTCCGTCGTATGGGAACCGGGACGACCGCGGTGGGTCGCGTCCGTCGTTCGATCGTCGGGACGAGCCCGGTTATGTGCCGGTCGAGCGGATGTTCATCCCCGAGGACGTGCAGGCCGAGGAGCTCGGTGCGGAAGCGCGCCAGGAGCTGCGTGGGCTGCCCAAGACCCTCGCGGACGAGGTCGCGCGCAACCTGGTGATGATCGGCCGTACGGTCGACGAGGACCCGGAGCTGGCCTACAAGTACGCCAAGGTCGCGCTGCGGCTCGCGTCACGCGTTGCCGCGGTGCGGGAGGCGGCGGGGATCGCCGCCTACATGGCCGGTGCGTATGCGGAGGCGCTGTCCGAGCTGCGTGCGGCTCGGCGGATGACCGGTTCGAGCGAGCACTGGGCCGTGATGGCCGACTGCGAGCGCGGGCTGGGCCGTCCGGAGCGGGCGTTGCAGATGGCGGGTGCGGACGAGGTCAAGGAACTGGACAAGGCCGCGCAGATCGAGCTGCGGATCGTCGCGGCCGGTGCGCGTCGCGACCTGGACCAGCTCGACGCGGCCGTGGTCACGTTGCAGGTGCCGGAGCTGAACTCGGCGTCGACCAACCCCTGGGTGGCGCGACTGCGGTTCGCTTATGCCGACGCGTTGGCGGCCGTGGGCCGGGACGACGAGGCGCGCGACTGGTTCGGTCGGGCCGCCGAGGCGGACACGACGGGCGAGACGGGTGCGGCCGAGCGGGTCGCGGAACTCGACGGCCTGGACTTCACGGACGCGCTCGACCCGGACGCGGAGGACGACGAGGACTACGTCGAGGAGTCGGACGCGGGTTCGGAGACGGAGTCGGCTGAGCTCGACGACGCGGACGACGAGGCCGAGGCCGAGGTTGCCGCCGCCGATGTCGTTGAGGGTGACGAGCCGGTCGGGGACGCGAAGGACTGATTCGCCCGCGCGGCGGACACGGGGAGGGCCCGGCACATCCGTGCCGGGCCCTCCCCGCGTTTTGTCCCACGGGCCGCAGAAGGTTTCCTGCCCGCTCCACCCGTTGCCTTTGGCGCGGAGGCCGCGGTTCTACGGGCACCGGGACGGCCGGCTCCGGCCCCGCGGCCACGCCCGTGGCCGACCGCGATCCGGGTTTCGGCTGGCGGGAACGGCTTGGCTTTCCCCACGCCGCCGAACGCGGCTACGGCCCGGCGCGTCAGCGCCCCCGAGATGGGTGAGCCGCGCGATCGACGCGCGCAGCGCGGAGAGCGGCGGAGCCGCAAAACAAAGACTTCGTGGCCCGGAGCGAAGCGCAGGGACACGAAGTCACGA
>NZ_JBHZAV010000369.1:0-3354 GCF_042754445.1 Embleya sp. NPDC059213 | reverse complement strand
TCCCCGCCCCCCGACGGCGAGAAGTCGCCCAACGGCGGAACCACGCCCGAATGCCAAAGCAGCCAAGGCACCCCGACGCCCCCGAGCAGCAGCCCCACGACGAAGCAGATCCGCCCCACCCGTTCGTGGAACGCCCCCGCCAAGCCCGCAGCAGCCCCGACCGGCACGCCCGCCATCGCGGCGAAGAACAACGTCCCGCAGCTTCCGAGCGGGATGTCGATCCAACGCCCGTTCGGGCCGTCGACCACCAGATCCCGCGCGACGGCGGCCGTGAGCGCGGCGTTGAACACCACCCAAACCCCCGCCACCGCGAGCGCCACCACCAGCAGCGCCGGCAGAAACGCCTTCTCGCCGATACGCCGAGCCGAACCAGGAACCCACTTCACCAGATTCCTCCGGAGCGGGACGAGCGGATGAACGGAAACGGGACGAGCCGGTCGCGGCCGGGGTGGGTCCGCTGCGATCAGGCCAAGTGCTTCTGCAACACCGCGAGTTGCGTCTGTCGCGCCGCATCGTGCAGGTCTCGGCCGCGATCCGTCGCGGTGACGAAGACGCCTCGGCGGTCGGTGTCGCACATCGCGCGCTCCACGAGGCCGCACTTCTCCAGGCGGGCGACGGCCCGCGAGGAGGCGCTCTGGCTCAGGTGCAGATCGCCGACCAGGTCGTGGATGCGGGCCTTGCAGCCGTCGGCGGCGATCAGGCGGTCCAGCACCTCGAAGTCGCTCATCGTCAGGCAGTGCTCCGCCTGGAGGGCACGGTCGAGTTCGTGGGCCACCCGGCTGTACTGCGACAACAGGTTGCGCCAGCTCTCGATCAGCGGCTCCTCGGTCTTCATCGCGTCACGGTAGCGCCCCACAGCAGAATATGCAAGTGAATTTATTGCCCACACATTTAGTGCTCTCACATTTAATGCGTAGACATTCAATGCGCGCGCATATATGTTCGTCGTCATGGCCCCAACAGTCGAGACCTACGCGGGACCGTCCTCCCGCGAGCCCTCCGTCCTCCCGTCCGACCCGAGCTCGTCCGCTCCACACTGGACCCCCAGACTCTGGGGCGTTTTGGCCGTGTTGTGCCTCGTCCTGTTCCTGGACGGCCTCGACGTGTCGATGGTCGGCGTCGCGCTGCCGTCGATCGGCCACGAACTGGGCATGTCCGCGACCTCGCTCCAGTGGATCGTCAACGGGTACGTGCTCGGATACGGCGGCCTGATGATGCTCGGCGGTCGCACCGCCGACCTGCTCGGCCGGCGCCGGGTCTTCCTGATCGCACTCGCGGTGTTCGCCGCCGCCTCGCTGCTCGGCGGTCTGGTGGACAGCGGCGGCCTGCTGATCGCCAGCCGCTTCGTCAAGGGTCTGGCCGCGGCCTTCACCGCGCCGACCGCACTGTCCATCCTGACCACGACGTTCCCGGAGGGCCCGGCCCGCAACCGAGCGCTCTCGGTGTTCTCCGTCTTCGGTGCCAGCGGCTACTCCTCCGGCCTGATCCTGGGTGGTCTGCTCACCGAATTCGGCTGGCGCTGGACCTTCCTGACCCCGGTACCGCTGGCCATCCTGGCCCTGATCGCCGGCTACATCCTGATCCCGCGCGACCGTCCCGCCGACTCCGGCGGCCACGACCTGGTCGGCGCGGTCACCCTCAGCGGCGGCATGTTGCTCGCCGTCTACACCGTGGTCTCGGCGCCCGAACGTGGCTGGACCGCACCCATCACGCTCGGCTCGGTCGTCCTGGCCGCCGCACTGCTCACCACGTTCGTGTTCGTCGAGAAGCGCATCGCCCACCCGCTCGTGCGCTTCGGCATCCTGCGGATCGGCACGGTGGTGCGGGCCAACCTGAGCATCGTCGCGCTGATGGGCTCCTACATGAGCTTCCAGTTCATGATGACGCTCTACCTCCAGGACGGTCTGGGCTGGTCCGCGCTGCGGATGGCCCTGGCCCTGCTGCCCGCCGGCCTCGTGGTGGCCTTCGGCTCGCCGTTCACCGGACGCCTGATCAACCGCTACGGCACCGCGCCGCTGCTGATCGCGTCGATGGCCTCGATGAGCCTGGGCTACCTGTGGTTCCTGGCCACCGCCGGCGGCACGCCGAACTACGCCTTCACCGTGCTGCCCACGATGTTGCTCCTCGGCGGCGGCTTCGCCTTCGGCTTCAGCTCGATCATGTCCCAGGCCACCGAGGGCATCGAGGACTCCGAACAGGGCCTCGCCTCCGGCCTGGTGCAGACCTCCGGCCAGGTCGGCGCGGCGCTCGTACTGGCCGTGGTCACCGCCGTCACCACCGGCGCCACCGCCGGGGACACCGACTTCGGCGCCTACCGGCCCGGTGCGAACCTGGTCACCGGCGTCGCGATCGTCGGTCTCCTGCTCAACCTCGTCCCGCTGTTGGGATCCGCGCGCCGCCGGCCGAAGACGGCCGACTCCACCAGCCTCTCGTAATCCGCCTCAGGCCGCGCCGTATCCACGGCCGGCGCCGGACCCGATACCCCGAAGCCCCCACGCGATCCCTTCCGCGCGTGGGGGCTTCGGCATGCGACGATGACGGCGAGGCGACCGGATCGAACGAACCGGATGGGAGGTCGACATGGGGTTGTGGAATCGACGGGGTGCACCGGAAGAACCCGTGGACGACGCCGCGGCCGATCCCGCCGTAGGGCTCGAAGCGCTGGGACTCCGGCCCGCGCGGGCGGCCGAGCTTTCCTCGATACTGCGCGGCCCGGTCACCGACCTCGCGCTGCGTGATCTGCCTCGGCTCGAACTCGGCGGCACGCACCGCTGGTTGCGGGCGACCGGGACGGTGATCGGGTCCGCCGCACCCGGGTTGGTACGGGACATGGTGCCCGGACTCGACGATCGACAGGTCGCCGAAGCGGCGTTCCACCCGAATCTGCTGCCGCCGGTCGCGTTCGAACTGCGGCGGCGCCGGGCCCTGTTGCGCCGGGCCAAGGACCCCGGTGCGCTGACCCGGACCGGGCCCGGGGCGTTGAAGCTCAGCGTGGCCCTGATGACGAGCCGATTCCTCGTACACGACCACCTCGCGGCCCGGATCGGTGTGGAGGCCACGAACCGGCTCGGCGCGAGTCACGCCGAAACGATTCGCTCGATCGCGCTCGGCGCCGCCACGGGTCGGGCCGCGCGTACCGAACCGGCCTGGGGCGCCTGGGGGTTGCTCGCCGTCCTGCAAGCCCTGCTGCGCCACCGCGAACTGCTCCAGGCGCCGGCGACCTCGGTGCCGGCGCCGCCGACGCAGGCGGGGGCGGGGGCGGAGGCCGCCGCGGCGACGTCCACGGTCGGCGACCTCGGCCTGTTCCTGTGCGGAATAAGGGGTCACATCCCCGAGCAGAACCCGTCACAGAAC
>NZ_JBHZAV010000368.1:0-3498 GCF_042754445.1 Embleya sp. NPDC059213 | reverse complement strand
GCTCGGGGTCAGCCGGTGCGGTCGCGGCAGGACTGGGCGGGTTGCCGGTGGTCTGCCGCGATCCGGTAGGCGGCGACCAGGAGCGGCAGCGAGGCGCTCGCGGCCTGGTTGATCGTGCCGGTGAGGGACAGTCGGCGGGCCGGGGCGTAGAGCTGGAAGGCGCCGAAGAAGCCCTGGTGCACCCAGACTTCCTCACCGTCCGGGACGAACCGCCGGATTCCCATGGCCAGTTGTCCATCCGGCCCGGGTGTGAGCATGGCTCGCAGGGTGCGCGGGTCGCGGAACAGGCGTCCCTCGAACAGGCCCCGGACGAACCGGGTGAGGTCCGCCGACGTGCTCACCGGCCCGCCTCCGCCGAAGGTGTCGAACGTGGGGTTGTAGTCGCGCGTGTCGACGTCGCCGATGTAGGCATGCGAGAGCGGCGCGGCGCGCGGGCGTTCCCAGTGTTCGAGACAGGTGTCGCGCATGCCCAGCGGATCCAGCACCAGGTCACGGTAGACCCGGTGCAACGGTCGTCCGGTCACCCGCTCGATCACGAAGCCGGCGAGCGCGTATCCGGTGTCCTGGTAATGCGAGCCGGCCCCGGGCGGGAAGTACGGACTGCCGTGCGTGATCGCGTATTCGACTGCCGGACTGAAGACACGCCGCTCGATCCGCCGTTCGATCCGCCGACCTTCGCCAAAATGTGCCGATACGTCGACCTTCGTTGACCGGATGCCGATCCCGGTGTGAGGGTTCCCTCGCTCGGGCGACGAACCCGGCGCAGTGGTGGTCGGATTCGTGGTCGGGGCGTCCTTCAACCCGAGGAGCCTCGATGCATCGCAGAAAGCTGACGATCGGGTCGGTCCTGACCCTGCTCGCCGGCCTGGTAATCGGCACCACCACCCCATCGAACGCGACAGCACCACCGACCCCCTTTTCCGCCGCCGCTCGCACGGCGGCGATCGACGCGGCCGACCGGGCCGTCTCCGCCGGCCCGAACGCACTGGCCAAGGTGCCCGGAGAAAGCTATCTGCGGAGCCTGGTGACGCCGTGGGTGGACAACCTCTATTCGATCGCCTACACCCGCACCTACCGCGGCCTGCCCGTTGTCGGCGGCGACGCCGCCGTGTTGGCCGACGGCACCGGCAAGGTCCACGTCGTGGAGCCGGGCAACGCGGTGCCCGCCGACGTCCCGACCGAGCCGACCGTCCCCGCCGCCGTCGCCGAGAGCACCGCCCGGACCCGCCTGGCCGCCGTCGACCGGGTCGACGCACGTCGCCTGGTGGTGCGGGTCGGTCCGGACGCCACCCGACTCGCCTGGGAAACCGTGCTGATCGGCCGCACCGACTCGGCGCCCGGCAAACTGCACGTGTTCGTCGACGCCCGCACCGGCGCGGTGCTCGACTCCTACGACGACGTGCGCGCCGGCACCGGCCACAGCAAGTGGAACGGTCCCGACCCGATCACCATCACCACGGCCGGCTCCGGCGGCAGCTACTTCATGCAGGATCTGACCCGCCCCGGCCTGAGTTGCGCGAGGTTCAACGCCGGCGTGCTCACCAAGCCCGTCGACGACTGGGGCACCGGCAATCCCACCAGCATCGAGACCGGCTGCGTCGACTCCATGTGGGCCGCGCAGAAGGAATGGGACATGCTGCGCACCTGGCTCGGCCGCAACGGGCACAACGGCACCGGCGGCACGTGGCCGGTGGTCGTCGGATTGAACCAGGTCAACGCCTACTTCGACGACACCAAGGTGGTCATCGGCCACGACAACAGGGGCCAGTGGTTGGGCGCGATGGACGTCGTGGGCCACGAGTACGCGCACGGCATCGACAAGACCAGCCCCGGCTACCCGTTCGCGGCCCCGGGCCTGTTCGAGGGCACCGGCGACATCTTCGGCGCTCTCACGGAGGCATACGCCAACGAACCCCCGCCGTTCGACGTCCCGGACTACACCGTCGGCGAGATGGTCGACCTGGGCTCCAACCCGCTCCGCTACATGTACAACCCCTCCCTCGCCGGTGACCCGAACTGCTACTCGAGCACCATGCCGCCGGAGCCGCACCGGGCGGCCGGTCCGCTGAACCACTGGTTCTACCTGCTCGCCGAGGGCAGCAACCCCGGCGGCGGCAAGCCCGTCAGCCCGACCTGCAACAACACCACCCTCACCGGGGTCGGTATCCAACTGGCCGGCAAGGTCTTCTACGGCGGCCTGCTGCTCAGGACGAGCGGCACGAACTACCCGAAGGTACGGCGGCAGACCCTGTACGCGGCCAAGGCACTCGACCCCACGTGCGCCCTGTTCAAGAAGACCAGGGACGCCTGGAACGCGGTCGGCGTGCCGGCAACGGCCGGCGACCCCACCTGCCCCTGACCCGTGATCCCGCGCCTCCCGCGCCGTCGAGGCGGCGCGGGAGACGGGTGACCGCGCGACCGGAACGCCGGAGTCCACGATTTCGCCAGTATTTGCTGGCCTCGCCGGATCCCTTCGCTCGGGACACGTGGCCGTGTGAGTGTTTCGCTCGCTCGGGCACGAACCCCGGCGTGCACGGTCGGCCGCAACGCCCATAAGGCGCGCGGCACAAAGCCGGATTCGTGGTCGAGGTTTGCCTTCCACTCAAGGAGCCTCGATGAATCGCAGAACGACCACGGCCGGGACCGTCCTGGCCATGCTCGCCGGTTTGGCGATCGGCACGGTTGCTCAGCCGGCCGCCGCCGACCCGCCTCCCCCTCCCGGCTCGCAGTCCTTGGCGGTCTCCGCCGCCGACCGGGCCGCGGCCAGCGGTCTGGACACCCTCGCGAAGGGTCCCGACGAGGAGTACCAGCGGCAGTCGGTGACCCCGTGGGTCAACGATCTGTACTCCGTCTCCTACCAGCGCACCTACCGCGGCATCCCGGTGGTCGGCGGCGACGCCGTCGTGCTCACGGACGGCCGGGGCCGGGTCCGGGCGACCCAGTCCTCGACCGACGCCCGAATAAACGTCCAGGTGCAACCCGTGGTGGCGGCCGGCGCGGCCGAGGCCACCTCCAAGACCAAGCTCGCGGTCGTGGACAAGGTCGAGTCGCACCGCCTGGTCGTCCGGGTCAAGGACGACAAGAGCGCGCTGGCCTGGGAAACCGTGCTGGTCGGTCGTACCGCGACCGCGCCCAGCAGACTGCACGTGTTCGTCGACGCGAGCACGGGCACGGTGCTCGACACCGTCGACGACGTCAAGGCCGGCACCGGTAACAGCCAGTGGAACGGCCCGAACCCGCTCACCATCGACACCACCAACTCCGGTGGTTCGTATTCTCTGCGCGACCCGAACCGTCCCGGCCTGACCTGCTCCGACTACAGCAGCGGCCAGGTCTTCACGAAGTCCAGCGACTCGTGGGGCAACGGCCAGGCGTCCAGCAAGGAGACCGGCTGCGTCGACGTCATGTGGGCGGCGCAGAAGGAATGGAACATGCTCCGCGACTGGCTCGGTCGCAACGGGCACAACGGCAACGGCGGGAGCTGGCCGGTCAAGGTCG
>NZ_JBHZAV010000367.1:0-3675 GCF_042754445.1 Embleya sp. NPDC059213 | reverse complement strand
ACAACATATCTTCTCAACGCCGCAGTGCGATCCAACAAAAAAACGAGCGGATGCCAGACCCCGCCCACCCACGCCTCCCAGACGGTGCGCGCGTCGTGGTGCGGCGCGGTGCCGACAGCCCCGACCGGACCCACGAACCCCCCACCGCCCTGCGGCAGGTCACCCGCGGCATCCACCGAATCCGAGCCGGCCTCCGCGGACCGCGCCGCCGAGGCACCGACACCCCCGACCCGACCCGGGTCCGGATACCGCCCCAATCCCCCGCCCCACCCCGCCCGAGCGCCCGCACCCGCGCCCCCGTCGCCGCCGGAATCCGGGTCGGCGTCCAGGTACAGCGCGAGCGTCGTGCCCGCCGGCAACGCTCGGTCCAGGCCCAGGACGAGCGCGGCGCCCGGGCGCGGGTCGGGGCCGAGGGCGTCCACCGCGGTGCCGCCGAGCAGCGTGGGGGTGTGGTCGGTCCAGCCGAGGGTGTGGTCCCATCGCCCGGCCGTGCCGTCGTCGGTGCCCGCCGCGACCACCGCCGCGCCGGTCAACGGCAGCGCCTCCACCGTCTCCAGGCCGGTCGCGGCCTCGGCCCCGTGTGCGACGAAGCCGAGCCGGGCGGGCAGCACGGCCGGCGCGCCCGGTCCGGACCGGACCGAGAGCACCACCCGCGCCGCGCTCGGCCCGGCCGGATACACCCCGAGCAGGGCCAGCAGTTTGCGCCGGTGCCGGTCGGTGACCCGCGAGGCCCGATAGACGTCGGTGTCCACGAGCCACGCGAGCATTTCGAGCACCGCGATGCCGGGATCGGAGTGGTTGTGGTCGGTCCACTGCGGACTCTCCAACGGCAACAACGCCCGGACCTCGGCGACCAGATCCGGCCAACGTCGGGTGTCCGAACTCGGCGGAAACAGCGGCATGGTTCAGCGCTCCCTTCCGGGCGATCGCAAGGACCGCGAACACGGCGACGCCGAAGGCGCCGTCGTACCGCCCGCGCACGACGACCCCGAAGGCGCCGAAGACCCCGGCGACCCCTGTGTCGCCCCGGCAAGCCGCACCACCAGTGCGCCGGCGCACACCACCGCGTCCGCGGCCGGCCGCACCGCGTCGCCGGCCGGCACCCCGTCCACCGTCAGGTCGAGCGCGGTCACCACGTCCACCCCGGGCACCGCCTCCAGCCGCCGGGCCAGATCGGACAGGTACACGCCCCGGCCGAACGGCCATCCGGTCCCGTCCGGACCGCCGTCGAGCGGATGCAGGAAGCGGGCCAGATCGGCGAGCACCGCGCCGCGCACCGGCCCGGCGTCCCCGGCCCGGGTCGGCCGCACCGTGGCGGCGACCCCGACCGGAAAGTAGCGCGCGCCCTCGACCACCAGCCGGGCCGCCGCCGGCATCCGGGCCCGGACCGCGTCGCGCACCCGACGCAACAATTCGCCGGTGGGCTCCGGCCGGTCGCTGCCGTCCCGAGGCACCACGACCAGCCGGACCACGCCCGGCGACACCCGCCCGTGTCGGTCGCGCGCACCCAACGCGCGGGCCGCCGCGATCGCCGGGACGGTCTCCCGGGCCAGCGCGGCCACATCGGTCTCGGTCAGCGCGAGCCGGCGGTGCCGCAGCAGCGCGGGGCCGCGCCGCAACACGTCGGGAAAACCTTCGGCGTCGGTGCCGCCGCTCGCTCCGCGCGGATTGCTCACCCCGCCCACGGCCACCGCGCCGACCGCCTGGGTGATCGCGCCGGCGGGCACGTTGCCGGCCGCGCCGCCGCCGGAGCGATACACCCGCAACCGCACGTTGTCCGGCCCCACGGGAGGCACCCGTCCGTGCCCGTTCCCGCCGAACAACACCCGTCCGGTCGCGTGGTCGCACACGTACACCCGGTCGCCCGGCCCGGCCAGGCCCAGCGAGGGCACCTCGTCCCAGCGCACCCACACCGCGCCCACCCGGCCGGTGCGCGGATCGGCCACGGTGCGCAGCGCCGCGCCCGCCCGCTCGGCCAACTCCCGTTGCAGCAGCGGCAGGTCGACCGCGGCCCGGTCGCCGTCGAGTTCGCGCACCTCCAGCACGGCGCCGTCCAGCACCGGCGTGCGCAGCGTGCGGAAGACCTGCCCGGCGCTGCCGTCGGCCGAGCCGAGCAGTTCGTCGGTGATCGTCTGTACCTGCCGCACCTGCGCCGCGTTGGGCACCAGCGCGTTCAGGGTCGGCTGCGGGGGCTCGGCCTCGGCCGGGAAGCGGGCCCGGATCCAGGTGCGAGGCGTGCCGAACCGGGCCGGCGGCGCGTCGCGAAGTTCGCCGCCGGCGTAGGCGCGGGTGAGCCGGTCCCGTACGGTGAGCGTCGCCCCGTCGGCGGCGGCCACCACGACCGGCTCGCCGCCGCGCAGGTCGGTGAGCAACAGCCGGTCGCCGGGCGCGAATCGGGCGGCGGCGCCGCGCCCGAGCAGGGTGATCGTGTGGTCGGCCGCGCCCGTGACCGGTGCCCCGGGTGGGCCGCCGGTGCCGGGCCAGATCAGGCCGACCACGCCCGCCCGGGTGAAGCCCTCGGTGCCGTCGTCGGTGGCCAACGCGACCCAGCCGGTGCCGTCGTAGCCCTCCCAGGTGGGCCGTACCGGCACCGCGTCGGGGTCCTCGCCGGCGGGCTCGACGTACAGGCCCAGGCGGTCGGCGGGCAGTTCGCCGTCGAAGCCCAGATACAACGTCGGGGCGGTCTCGACCATCGGCCGAAAGGGGGTCGCGCCGGAGCCGGGGAAGGCGAGGGCGGCGGTCAGGTCCGCCCACGCGTGGTCGTCGAGCGCGAGCGTGTGCCGCGGGTCGGCCGGCCCGGCGACATGTCGGTAGAACACTTCGAAGCGGTCCAGCACCGGCGGCCGGGGTTCCACCACGGGCAGGAAGTTGAGCACGCCGGACTTGTCGGTCCAACTCACCTGACGCAGGAACGAGAAGCTGCCGCGTTCCAGCCGGGCCCGCAACCAGCGGCGTTCGTCGCCGGTCACCGAGGCCGGCGCCCAGTCGTCCGGCACCGTGAAGTGCAGGGCGCCCGAGCGTTGCAGGGCCAGCACGGCGGGGGCGCCCGCCGCGCCGATCGCCCGCCAGCGGGTGCCGTCGAAGTACTCCCAGGTCACCTCCGGCGCGGTGAGCTGGTTCGGGGTCTGGGCCCCGGCGACCGCCTTGAGCAGGTCCTCCGGTGCCAGGTTCTCCAGCGCGGCGGCGATGGTACGGGCCGTCGTCACCTGGGTGTCCACGGCGGCCTTGGCGGCGTCGATGCGCGCGGTCACGTCGGTGACGAACACCTGCGGGTCGGAGCTGAGGAAGGACGGCAGCGGGGTGTCCGCCAGGTAGGGGGTGGGCGTGGCCAGCACGGTGCCCAGCGCCGACCCGAGCGCGCCGTGTGCGGCGACCACCTGCGCGTCCGTGCCGTTCGCGAGCGCCTGGGCCAGCGCGGCCCGAGGCGCGGTCAACGTGCTCGCGCCGGCGGACAGTTGCGCGGTGGCGTCGGCGGTGGCCAGGAGCAGCGCGGCGCTCGCGCGCGGGGCGCCGCCGAGCGCGGCCAGCGCGGCGGCCAGGTCGGCGGCCGGATCGGCGGCGGTCTGCGCGGCCTTGACCCGGTCGCGGGCGGAGCCGACGTTGGCGAACAGGCCCGGTTCGGCCTGCGCGGCGCCGCGCAACGAGGTCAGCGCGTCCCGCAGGTGCGCCTTGACC
>NZ_JBHZAV010000366.1:0-3686 GCF_042754445.1 Embleya sp. NPDC059213 | reverse complement strand
CACCTGGACGTGACCGACCCGGCCGGCGTCCGGCATGCCGCCGCCGAGGTGGAGCGACGCTTCGGCGGCCTGGACACGCTGGTCAACAACGCCGCGATCAGCTACGACAGCCGACAACGCGCGACCGACGCCGACCTCGCGGTGGTGGTCGAGGCGGGCGAGACCAACCTCTACGGACCGTGGCGCACGGTGCAGGCGTTCCTGCCGCTGCTGCGCCGCTCGGCCCATCCGCGCATCGTCAACGTGAGCAGCGAGGCCGCGTCGCTGACCAACATGGGCGGCGGTGCGCCCGCGTACACGGTCTCCAAGGTCGGCCTCAACGCGCTCACCCGGATGCTCGCGGCCGAGCTGCGCCCCGATCGCATCCTGGTCAACGCGATCTGCCCCGGCTGGGTGGCCACCGATCCGGGCGGCCCCGGTGGTCGCCCGGTCGAGGCGGGTGCCGCCGGCATCGTCTGGGCGGCCACCCTCCCCGACGCCGGCCCCACCGGCGGCTTCTTCCGCGACACCCGCCCGCTGCCCTGGTAACCCGCCGGCGGCCCCGACCCCGGCTACCCGTCCGGCGTTACGGACCCCACGATCCGCCCCCTGCCCCGCCCTCACCCGCGCTCCCCGCCCCCACGCATGACCGCCCCCGCCGCAGGCCGTGAAACCATCGTCGTCCCACACGTGTGCGTCGAGGGAGTGATCGTGGAGGTCGAGCAGTTCGCCGTGGTGGTCGGGGAGCGCATGGGGCGTCCCCGCCGCAACGAGCGTCGATCCCGCGGCGAGCGCCTGTTCGACGCCCTGCGCGAACTGGTCGAGGGCGGCGATCTGCTCGCCGAGACCAGGCTGCCCTCCGAGCGTGCCCTCGCCGAGGCGCTCGGGTTCAGCCGCGGCACGGTCGCCTCGGCCTACCTCTCGCTCAACCGCATCGGGCTGATCGAACGCCGGCACGGCAGCGGCTCCTACGTGCGTCCCGGTGGTCGGCCGACCTTCGCCCGCTGGCTGCGCGAGGGCGCCATCATGGTCGACCTGGCCAAGGCCGCCGTCCCCGACGCCTCGCTGTTGCCGAACACCGCGCTGCGCGTCGAGGACCTGCTCGACGCACGTCCACAGGACGGGTACGCGCCGGCCGGCGACGCGCGGCTGCGCGCCCTGATCGCCGCCCACGAGCTGCCCACCGGATTCGCCGCCGACGACATCGTGGTGACCTCCGGCGCGCAGCAGGCGATCCACCTGGTCGCCGACGCGCTGCTGGCACCCGGCGACCGGGTCCTGGTCGAGCCGACCACCTATCCCGGGATGCTCGCGGCCGGATACCGCTTCGGCGCCGAGGCGATCCCGGTGCCGGCCGACCGCGACGGCCTCGACCCGGACGCACTGCGCGCGGCGATCCGTCGGCATCGCCCCGCGTACGTGTTCTCGCTGCCGGTGCACAACCCGACCGGCGCGGTGGTCTCGGCCCGGCGCGCGAAGGCGATCGCCGAGGTCGCCGCCGAGGAGGGCGCGCTGCTCGTGGAGGACCGCAGCCTCGCCGATCTGGCCGACGGTCCGGTGGCCTCGGCGGCCGAACATCTGCCCGAGGGCACGGTCTGCCTGGGCTCGCTGTCCAAGACCACGTGGGGCGGTCTGCGGCTGGGCTGGATCGCCGCGCCGCCCGCCGTACGGGCTCTGTTGATCGAGGCCAAACAGCGCACCGACCTGGCCTGTTCCACGCTCGACCAGCAGTTCGCCATCCACCTGCTCCGCGATCCGGACCGCGCCACGCGCGTCCGCGAGTGGTCCGCCACGCTCGCCGGCCGCCGCGACCACTTCGCCGCCGAACTCGCCGAGCACCTGCCCGAGTGGGAGTGGACCCTGCCGCGCGGCGGCCTGTCCCTCTGGGCCCGGCTGCCCGGCGCGGACGGCGAGGAATTCGTGGCGACCGCCCTGCGCCACGGCGTCGCGGTCTCCCCCGGCGCGGTCTTCGCCCCGCTCCCCGACACCGCCGCCAACCGCATCCGGCTCAGCTACGCCTGGCCCGAACCGATCCTGTCCCAGGCGGTCGAACTCCTCGTGAAGAGCTGGCGCGAGTCCCGCTAGGACCACTCCGGCCGACCCGCCCAACTCCCCCACCCCACAAGCCGACTCGACCGCTGCCCCGCACGACCCGGGAGCGGCATGTCGCCATGTCCGAATATCGGATCGGCACTAGTGGCTCAATACCGATAGGGCTAATGTGCCACTCACCAAGTGGCTCATCGAAGCATTTGTCAGCGATCCACTTGCCGAGTCGGACCCGGTCGACCCCGGTCGGACCGATCGACCCCGGGCCGACCCCGGCCACCGCCGCAGGCCGAGCACGGCCGGACGCACCACGCACGACCACGTACGAGCACACGAGGGCGGGAGCAGCGATGGCACTGACCGAAGCGGACCGGATCTGGATGAACGGCACGCTCGTGCCGTGGGCGGACGCCAAGGTGCACGTCCTCAGCCACGGACTGCACTACGGCACCGGCGTCCTGGAAGGCACCCGGGCCCACCTCACCCCGCGCGGCCCCGCGGTGTTCCGGCTCGACGACCACCTGCGCCGGTTCCGCGAAAGCGCGCACATCCTGGGCTTCGAGGTGCCCTACACACTGACCGAGCTGCGCGCCGCGACCGTGGAACTGATCGCCGCCAACGGGCACTCCGAGTGCTACCTGCGCCATCTCGCGCACATCGGCTACGGCGAGATGGGCCCGGCCTTCCGGCCCGAGATGGCCGTCGAGGTGAGCATCGCGGGCTGGGAGTGGCACGCCTACCTCGGCGGCGAGTCGGCCGAGCGCGGCATCCGCCTGGCGACCAGCTCGTGGCGACGCAACGACCCGAACGCGCTGCCGCCCGCGGCCAAGGCCACCGCCGGTTACCTCAACGCGGCGCTGGCCAAGACCGCGGCGCTGCGGGCCGGTTACGACGAGGCGCTGCTGCTCAACGCGGACGGCTACGTCAGCGAGTGCAGCGCGGCCAACGTCTTCACGGTGCGCGACGGCGTGGTGTACACGCCGCCCGCGAGTGCCGGCGCGCTGCGCGGGATCACCCAGGACACGGTGCTCACGCTGGCCGCCGACCTGGGCCTGCCGGTCCGCGTGGAGAACCTGCTCCGCTCGGACCTGTACACCGCCGACGAGATCCTGGTCTGCGGCACCGCGGCGGGCGTGGTCCCGGTGGCCTCGCTGGACGACCGCGAGGTGGGTGCCGGTCCGATCACCCGAAAGCTGCAGACCGCCTACACCGGGGCGATCACCGGTACGGACGACCGTTACGCGCACTGGCTCACCTTCGTGCACGAGTGACAACGGTCCGAACGGGTCGTAACGAGCGCACGACACGCCCCTAATGGGCGAAATTCCCCATATTGATGTGGTTTTCCGGATATCTGTATGACGTCCTGCATACCCACACTTCATGGGAGATGACAATGCGCATCCGCACCTCGTTGATCGCCATCGCCGGCGCCGCCCTCTTCGCCTTCGTCGGCGCCGGCACCGCGAGCGCGGGCGGGCACGGCGACGGCCTCGTGGCCGGTCACCGCTCCAGCTCCGGCGTTCACTTCTCGGACTGCGGCCACCACGGCGACGAGTTCGCGGTGTGGAACGTCAGCGAGTCGTTCGTCGCGATCCACTGACGCCCACCATCCGCGCCGGGGGGGGGGGGGCGCCCCCCCCCGGCGGGGGCGCGGG
>NZ_JBHZAV010000365.1:0-3749 GCF_042754445.1 Embleya sp. NPDC059213 | reverse complement strand
CATCGCGGACGCGGTGTACGGGCGGGACATGCGGAACACGACCCTCGACGGGGTGCTTCCGGGCCGAAGGCCGCACCGAACTACTGCGCCGCCGCCAAGCGCTCCAGCGCCGCGTCGACGCGGGCCAGCACCCGGTCGCGACCGAGCACCTGGAGCGACTCGAACAGGGGCAGGCCGATCGTCCGGCCGGTCACCGCAACTCGCACCGGGGCCTGCGACTTGGACAACTTGAGGCCGTGCGCGGCCCCTGCGGCCTCGACCGCGGCCTTGAGCGCGTCCACGTTCCACTCGGCACTCGCCAACTCGGTACGCGCACTGGCCAGCACGTCCGCGGCGCCGGGCTTCATCGCCTTGGCCCAGGCCGCCTCGTCCTCGGCGGGCGCGTCCAGGAACAGGAAGTCCACGTACATCGGGACCTCGTCGAGCACCGTGATCCTGGTCTGCACGAGCGGCGCGACCTCGGCGAACACGGCCGGGTCGTACGCCTCCTTCGCCCACGGCGCCTTCGCCCCGAGCAGCCACGGCTCGCAGGCCCGCACGAACGCGTCCGCGTCGAGCGCGCGGATGTAGTCGGCGTTGAACGAGGAAAGCTTCTTCACGTCGAAGAACGCCGACGACTTGTTCACGTCCCGCAGGTCGAAGAGCTGCTCCAGCTCCGCGTAGGGCCGGATCTCGATGTCGTCCTTGGGCCCCCACCCGAGCAGGAAGAGGTAGTTCACCAACGCCTCGGGCAGGTAACCCTCGTCCAGGTAGGACTCCAGGGCCACCTTGTCCCGGCGCTTGGACAACTTCTGCCGCTTCTCGTTCACGATCACCGGCAGGTGCGCCCACTGCGGCGGGGTCGCGCCGAGCGCCTCCCACAACAACTGCTGCTTGGCCGCGTTGGACAGGTGCTCCTCGCCGCGGATCACGATGGTGATCCGCTGGTCGACGTCGTCGACCACGTTCGCCAGCAGGAACACCGCCGAGCCGTTGCCCCGGGCCACCACGAAGTCCTCCAGCGAGGCGTTCGGGAACTCGGTGTCGCCGCGGACCAGGTCGGCCACGACCGTCACGCCCTCGTCCGGCGTACGAAAGCGCAGCGCGCGCCCCTCGCCCGCGGCCAGGCCGCGGTCCCGGCAGAAGCCGTCGTAGCCAAGGTGCTTGGAGCCGGTACGGGCCTCCAGGTCCTCACGGGTGCAGTCGCAGTAGTACGCGCGACCCGCCTCGAACAGGCGGACCGCCGACTCGCGGTGCAGCGCCGCGTTCTGCGACTGGAAGTACGGACCCTCGAAGGCCGGGTCGGACGCGTTGATCCCGATCGCCGCGAGGGCGCCGATGATGCCCTCGGTCCACTCCGGCCGGTTCCGCGCCTCGTCGGTGTCCTCGACCCGCAACACGAACGTGCCGCCGGCCTTGTGCGCCACGGCCCAGTTGTACAGCGCGGAACGAGCGCCACCGACGTGGAACATGCCGGTGGGAGAGGGAGCGAAGCGAACACGAACCGAAGAGGCAGACATGTGCTCCAGGGTATCCGCCGAACGACCCGGGTTCGGGCCGGCACCCGGCTCCGCTCACCACCCCGAGCGCACCACCCCGAGCACCCGACCCGCGACGCACCACCCCCGAGGCACCCGACTCAGCGCATGGCCTCCGGAACCGGCATGTCCACCCACACGGTCTTGCCGTCGCCCTGGTGCACGACCACCCCCCAGTCCAGCGTCAACCGGCGGATGATGTGCAGCCCGTGTCCGCCCGGTCGTGTTCCCGAGTGCGGCGCCCGCGCCTGCGGCGGTTCCTCGCTGCGGTCGTCCACCTCGATCCGGAGCAGATCACTGGTCCGCACGACGCGCAGCTCGACCGGACCGCCCGCGTGCAGGCACGCGTTGGTGACCAGTTCGACCGCGACGAGCAGGACGTCGTCGGACGTCAACATCACCTGTTCGTCGTCGGAACCCGACCATCCGTACGCGTGGAGCGTGTTGCGGATGAACGTCCTGGACCGCGCCACCGCCCCCGTCGCGCCCTCGAATGGCAATCTCCGCACCTGACGAAGCGGTGGGGTGGAGAAACAGGCACCCCCGTCGCCGGGCGCCTGCGATCGCATGGCGCACATCTACTGGCTCACCTCGCTCACGCTGCTACGCGGTGATAGTTGCCCGCATCCCGCTGGAGGACACCAGAAGTCACGGGCTACTCTCCGACCGCCTCTGCCAGGGTCTCGTGGAAAGTGAACCCCTGTACCGCACCGGTGATCTCGAATACCCGCGCAACGGCAGGTTGAACGCCCACGAGGTGGACCGCTCCTCCTGCGGCCTGCGCGCGAAGCCGGGCACCGAGGAACGCGTTCAGTCCGGTCGAATCGCAGAAATCGAGTCCGGAACAGTCGATCACCAGGCGCGTACTGCCCTGCTCGACACACTCGAACAGGCGGTCCCGCACCGCGGCGGCACTGTCCACATCGATCTCACCGGCGACCGTAACGATCGCAGAGGTGCCATTGGTGCTCACCGACACCGTCAAGCCGCCCTGCATGCCAGCCTCCTGCTGCCCTTTGCCCACCGAGTAATCCGGCCCGGGCACACGATAGACGACGGCCCGTCGATGATGGGCGTCACCCGGCGCACACAAGTTTTTCGAGTGCATGGTGTTTGGCATCGCTCATCCGGGTTAGGCGCAGGGGAAACCTCAAAAACGCGTCACGAGGGGGAGGCATGGCAGTACAGCTCGAAGCCGAGATGCAGGTCCGGGGGTCGCAGCGGCCACCGGCAATGGACACCGGGGCAGAAGAGCTGGATCTGTACGAGCTCCACCACGAGTTCGACGAGGCCCACATCGGGTCGATGGGCGCCGCGGACGCGCGCGCCCTGTCCAGGACCCTGTTTCGGCGACTGAATCGGCTCGAGGAAGGCACGCACGAGTACCAGTACGTGCGCAACACCCTCATCGAACTCAATCTGCCCCTGGTGCGTTTCGCCGCAGGCCGTTTTCGCACCCGCAGCGAACCGCTGGAGGACATCGTCCAGGTCGGCACCATCGGGCTGATCAAGGCGATCGATCGTTTCGACACCGAGCGCGAGGTCGAGTTCCCGACCTTCGCGATGCCGACCATCCTCGGTGAGATCAAGCGTTTCTTCCGGGACACCACGTGGTCGGTCCGGGTGCCCCGGCGGCTCCAGGAACTGCGACTGCGGCTGGCCAAGGCGAGCGAGGAGTTGGGGCAGCGGCTGGACCGGGCGCCCACCGTCGCCGAACTCGCGGCCTTCCTGGAGGTTTCGCGCGAGGAGGTCGTCGAGGGCATGATCGCCTCGAACGGCTACAGCGCGTCCTCCCTGGACACACCCGGTGGTGGTGCCGGCGGCGACGACGCCGCGATCCCGATCGACCGGCTCGGCACGGACGACTCCGCACTCGAACTGGTCGACAACCGCGAGTCGCTCAAGCCGCTGATCGCCGCGCTCCCGCCGCGCGAGAAGCACATCCTGCTGTTGCGCTTCTTCGGCGGCAAGACCCAGGCCGAGATCGGCGAGCAACTGGGCATTTCCCAGATGCACGTCTCCCGGCTGCTCTCCCGCACGCTCGGCACACTGCGCGCGGGGCTGCTCGCGGAGAACTGAGCCGGGCGGACCACCGCCGGGCTCACAGTCGTGTGCACGGACGCCGAGAGGGGGGGGGGGGGGGGGGCCCCCCCCCCCCCCCCCGCGGCCCGGGGCGGGGGCCGGCCCCCCCCGGGGGGGGGCGCCCCAGGGGGGGGCGCACGACAGCCGCCG
>NZ_JBHZAV010000364.1:0-3781 GCF_042754445.1 Embleya sp. NPDC059213 | reverse complement strand
GCCTCGGTGGGCGCGGGCGCCGAGACACGTTCCCCGCGGGCCGGTCAGGCCAGGGCGCGCCGGGCCACCGCGGGCTGCCGGGTGCCGTGGATCGAGGACACCATGTCCAGCACCTGACGGGTCTCCTCGACCTGGTGCGCGCGATACACCCGGGCACCGAGCCACGCGCTGACCGCGGTGGTGGCGAGCGTGCCGAGCAGGCGTTCGTTCACCGGCTTGTCCAGCGTCTCGCCGACGAAGTCCTTGTTGGACAGCGACACCAGGACCGGCCAGCCGGTGTCGACCATCTCGCCGAGTCGGCGGGTCGCCTCCAGCGAGTGCCGGGTGTTCTTGCCGAAGTCGTGCCCGGGGTCGATCAGGATCGCGTCGCGGCGCACGCCCAGCCGCGCGGCGCGCTCGGCCAGGCCGACCGTGACGTCCAGGATGTCGGCCATCACGTCCACGTAGCCGATCCGGTGCGGCCGGGTGCGCGGCTGCGCGCGACCGGCGTGGGTGCACACGATGCCCACGTCGTACTTGGCGGCCACCTCGGCGAGCTTGGGGTCCACCCCGCCCCACGCGTCGTTCATCAGGTCCGCGCCCGCCTCGCAGACCGCCTCGGCCACCTCGTGCCGCCATGTGTCGACGCTGATCACCACGTCGGGGTGGCGGCGGCGGACCTCGGCCACGAACGACGCCGTGCGGCGGATCTCCTCCGTGACGTCCACCTCCGCCCCCGGACCGGCCTTGACTCCCCCGATGTCCACGATCCCCGCGCCCTCGGCGACCGCACGTTCGACCGCGTCCAGGGCGGGTCGATCGTCGAAGGTCGCTCCCTTGTCGAAAAACGAGTCCGGTGTCCGGTTGACGATCGCCATGATCACCAACTCGTCGCCACCGAACTCCCGTCGCCCCAGCCTCAGCGTCGTCACCCCGTCGACCTCCGCCCACCACACCCTGCACGTGCCACCTGACCCCCTGATCGTGGCACGATCGTCCCGTGCGACGACCCGGGGGCTTCCCGAAGCGGCCCGGAGCGGACGCCCGTCCCAGCACTTGCAGCGCCGTCGAAGGGGAGCCGTCCGTGTTCTGGATCCAGCTTGTCGTGGTGACCGGGGTGATCCTCGTGATCGCCGCGGTCGTGCTCGGGGCGGGTGGCTCCCTTCCCGACGCCCACCGCGAACAGCCCGAGCTGCGGATGGCCGGCGACCGCCCGCTCACGAGCGCCGACGTGGACGACATCCGGTTCCCGGTGGTCTTTCGCGGCTACCGGATGAGCGAGGTCGACCTGGTCCTGGACCGCCTCACCGGCGAACTCGCGGCGCGGGACGCGCGCATCCTGGAACTCGAATACAAGATCAGCGGCACCACCCCGGCCGGCGTCACCGTGTCCGTCCCGGCCGCCGCGGGGGCGAGCGCGCTCGGCGCGGGCCGACTCGCCCCGCCGCCGCGCGCCGCGGGCACCACGCTGTCCCTGGAGAAGCCGAGCACCGAGTCGGGCGAAGCCGGGTCGAGCGGCGCCGACGAGGAGCAGGCCCGGCCGGCGAGCGCCGCCGCCGCACGGGCGGACGAGGATGCGGCCGAGGTCGGCGAGTCGACCCCGGGTGGGACCGCCGAGCCGGCCGACGCCGAGCCGAGTGCGGCACCGCCCGCCGAGCCGGCCGACGCTGCGGAGGCCGCGACGGACGCGAGCGACGCGACGGATGCGACGGATGCGACGGACGCGACGGACGCGACGGATGCGACGGATGCGAGCGACGCGACCGATGCGACGGACGCGACGGACGCGACCGAGGGCGCCACACCCACCGCCGAGCCGAAGGGCGACCCGAAGCCGTGACCGTCGTCGGCGGTCCGGTCGCGGGGCCGGACGGACTGCTGCGCTGCCCGTGGGGCGCGACCGGCCCGGAGGACTATCGGGCCTACCACGACACCGAGTGGGGCGTCCCGGTGCACGGCGAGGACGCGCTGTACGAACGCGTGTGCCTGGAGGCGTTCCAGTCCGGCCTGTCCTGGCTGACCATCCTGCGCCGACGGGCCGGTTTCCGGGCGGCCTTCGCGGATTTCTCGATCGCCGCGGTGGCGCGATTCGACGACGCGGACCGGGCCCGGCTGCTCGCCGACGAGGGCATCATCCGCAATCGGGCCAAGATCGACGCCGCCATCGCCAACGCACACGCGGCGCAGGCCCTCCAGGGCGGCCTGGACGCGCTCGTATGGTCGTTCGCACCTTCCGGACGCCGGAAGGCTCCCGCGGCCCTGTCGGACGTACCGGCGGTCACCGACGAGTCGACCGCGCTGGCCAAGGAACTCAAGCGCAAGGGATTCCGCTTCGTCGGCCCGACCACGGCCTACGCGCTGATGCAGGCGTGCGGGTTGGTCAACGACCACCTCACGGGTTGCACCGCTCGCTGAGGCCGCCCGTCCTGCCGGGCCGGGGCACCGCCGCGGATCGACCTCGCGCGGCGGTGCGCCGAGCCGGACTCAGCGGCCGACGAAGGTCGGCTTCTCCTTGGCGACGAACGCCGCGACCGCGATCCGGTGGTCCTGCGAGCCGCCCACGCGCAGTTGCAGCTCCTCCTCCTTGGCCAGGGTCTCGACCAGCGAGTGCGACGCGCCGTAGGCCACCGACTCCTTGAGCGCGGCCAGCGCCACGGTCGGCCCCTCGGCGAGCCGGCGGGCCAGTTCGCGCGCCGTGTCCAGCACCTGATCGGCCGGCACCACCTGGTTGGCCAGTCCAAGTTCGAGCGCCTCGGCCGCCTTGACCATGCGCGGCACCATCAGCAGTTCGACCGCCCGAGCCTGACCGACCAGGCGCGGCAACGTCCACGACGCGCCGGAGTCGGCGGTCAGCGCGACGCCCGCGAACGCCGTGTTGAAGCCGGCCGTGTCCGCCATGATCCGGAAGTCGCAGGCCCACGCGATCGCCGCGCCGGCCCCCGCCGCGACGCCGTTGACCGCGGCGATCACCGGCTTGGCCATCGTGGCGAGCGCGGTCACCAACGGGTTGTAGTGCTCGCGCACGGTCGCGAAGGTGGCCTCGGGGCCGGTTTCGAGCTGGCGGATGTGCGCCTTGAGGTCCTGGCCGACACAAAACGCCCGGCCGCTGCCGGTCAGCAGGACCGCTCGAACATCGGGATCCTCGGCCGCGCGCAGCACCGCGTCGCGCAACGCGATCTTGCTCGATTCGTCCAACGAGTTCATCGCGTCGGGACGGTTCAGCGTGACGGTCGCGACTCCGTCGGCGAGTTCGTAGAGCACATTGTCGGTCTTGTCGGCCATGGCCTGCCTCCGCATCACGTACATCACCGCAGGTGGGATGTGCACAGCATGCCGGACCGTCCGGCCGTGCCCCCGCCCGGCCCTGATGGACCGTCAGCTCGATTTCGAGCCGGGACGGACCATCTCATTCCGCTCCGTACGGACGAGGTTCGAGAGGCCGACGGGACCCGATGTTGCTCACCCCACCGTTCGATGCGGGATAATGGTCCCTGATCAATGCTCTCGAAGACCGGTGGCCGGTTTGAGCACCGGTGCGTCGATATGCAGGAAGGGGAACGAGCATGGCGGCCATGAAGCCGCGGACGGGCGACGGCCCGCTCGAGGTGACCAAGGAAGGGCGGGGCATCGTCATGCGCGTTCCGCTTGAGGGCGGTGGACGGCTCGTAGTCGAGCTGTCGGCCGATGAGGCCGGCGCCCTGAGCGAGGCGCTGAAGAACGCCGTGGGCTGACCCCCCCGGGGCGACGCCCTCGACGAAAGTCGTGATGCGACGGCCTCGATTCGGACCCGGAGACTCGGGTC
>NZ_JBHZAV010000363.1:0-4029 GCF_042754445.1 Embleya sp. NPDC059213 | reverse complement strand
GGGCGGCCCTGCTCCGTGGGGCCGCCCTTCGCGCGCTTGGGTCGCTCGGCGTTCGGGTCGCTCGGCGTTCGGGTCACACCCGGGTCGGCGGGCGGCTTGCCACAGGTGGGTCGGAAGGCGGCCTCGGGGTCGGCCTTGGGTGACGGCGGCGCTCTGTACCTCCGAGACCATCACGGGATCGGGGGCTGCGGCTCGTGCGAACGACCGAAGCCGGTGGCTTGCAGGGCCCCCAGGAGGGCGACCGTCGCTACGCGCCGCCACCTGCCACTTGTCCCGGGTCGGCTCACGGATCGGTCGGCTGCCTGGGAGGGCGGATGGCCGCACGCAGGTCCACGGGTATTCGATCCGGGAGACCGTTCGGGGCTATGTCGGCCTCGTGTCGGTGCGGATCCAACGGCTGTCCCGAAGCCGAGCTCGATCCCCCTGTCCAGAACCCGCCGACCCTTTCGGCCCGACGACCTGCCGGGGCTGCCACCGCAACTACCGGCCCGTCAGACCCAATCCCTGGTGCTCGGATTACTGCTTGAACCAGGAAGTCCTCATGCTGTCTGACCAGCAGGGATGCGCGGCTTACGGAGCCTCCATGGCCCGCCGCAAGCCGACATCCAACAGCCGCAGGTGGTGCTCGGGCACCTGCCGGCCGAGAGTTGTCCGCCGGCGGGCGGAGTTCCGCACGCGGGCCGCACAAGTCGACGAGTGACCGACGGCCTCACCGCAGGTGGAGGAAACTCCGGATGTCGTCGAAGCCGTCGAGAGCCCGACCATCCACGTCCGTCGGATCCGCCTCCGCACGCGCCGCCGACGATTCAGCCAACGCAAGGGCCTCATCGCCGAGACAGCCGAAGCGCCGAGCCGCATGTCCCAGACACAGGCCGGCCAGACCGAGCAGGGGGCTGCCTGACACGGCCCGCGTCCCGATCTGGACACACCGGTGCTCGACGAACTCCCGATCGTCGTCGTTCAACGCACTTCCGACCAGTGCAACCGCCGCCTCGCCCTCTTGCGAACGGTCACGCAGAGCCTCCTCCAAGATCCCGGCCACTCCAAGATCCCGGCCACTGCCTCGTGAGGCAGAGCAGGAGGGTTCTCAAAGCGCAGATGAGAGTGCATCCCGCGAGATTGCGCGCTGACGGAAGTGGCATCCGCCCAGGCCCCCAGCGACGTCGAGGCGAACCCTGCCTGACGCGGCACCGACCCGATCCGCCACACATCGGCCCAACTTCGGTGTCAGAAACCGGATAGTGGCCCATCTTCGGTGTCACAAACAGCGATCCGCCCAACTTCGGTGGCAACCAACCCAAGTTCGCTGTCACAGGTCATCGGTGGGCGGGGCCGTCGCCTTCCCGATGCGAGCGGCGCCGTGCCGCCACCCGATGCACCGCCGGCCGCGCCGTCTCGCGTGTCGGGCGGCAGCCACAATGGCAATCATGAGCAGTGATGCGATGCGTGTTGCCTCGGTGGGCGATCTGGAGCGTTTGCGAGAGATCGAGGTCGCCGCCGGGATGTGTTTCGTGGATGTCGCGATGCCGGAGATCGCTGCGGACGAGCCGTTGTCCGTGGCGGAGTTGGCGCAGTATCAGAGCGATGGGCGGTGCCTGGTGGTCGGGGAACCGGCGATCGCCTATCTGATCTGGGACCTCGTGGACGGCGCGGCGCACATCGAGCAGGTGTCGGTGCATCCCGACGGGGCGCGGCGCGGGCTCGGGCGGGCGATGATCGATCGGGTGCAGGCGGAGACCGGGCTCGCTTCGACGTTGACCACGTTTCGGGACGTCCCGTGGAACGCTCCGTACTACGCGCGGATCGGCTTTCGCACGCTCGACGCGGCCGAGGTGACGCCGGGGCTCGCGGCAATCCGGGCGCACGAAGCGGCCATCGGGCTGGATCGATGGCCTCGCGTATGCATGCGGCGGCCGGCTCCGGATCTCGGACAGGCAGCGAAGTCGATCTCGTCTTCGCACTGATTTTCGGCTCCCTCTGCCGTTGCTGACGACTGGTCAGCTAGCTTCTGCGCATGACGGATGCGCTGGGTGCGACGGACGAGTCGGCCGAGGTCGGCGGGGCGGACGAGGACGTCGAGCCGACCTCGACACCCGAGCGCAAGCCTTGGTCGCGGCGCCGCAAGGCGATCGTGGGACTGGTCGGGCTGCTCACCCTTTCGCTGTTCGTGGTCGGTGGCTGCGCGGTCTGGGTGGTGTACTCGCTCAACGCCAACATCAAGCGCATCGACGGAGTCTTCGACCGATCGAGCATCCCCGCCGCGGGGCCGCGCCCGCCGGCCGATCCCACCGCCGGTCGGGCACTGAACATCCTGCTCGTCGGTATGGACGCGGCGGCGGCCGGCGCCGACCCGAACGTGCTGGAGGGCCGACGCAGCGACACCATGATGCTGCTGCACCTGCCCGCCGGTCGGGCCTCGATCTCGGCGATCTCGCTGCCGCGCGACTCGTGGGTGTCGATCCCGGGACACGGCGAGGCCAAGCTGAACGCGGCCTTCTCGTGGGGCGGACCCGCGCTGCTCGTGGCCACGATCGAGAACCTGACCGGCGTACGAATCGACCACTACGCGGCGGTGGACTTCGGCGGCTTCAAGGGCATGGTCGACGCGCTCGGCGGGGTGACGGTGGACGCCGACAAGGGCCGGGCCAAGCTGGACGGCAACGAGGCGCTCAAGTTCGTGCGGCAGCGCTACGGGCTCGAGCGCGGCGACCTGGATCGGGTGGCCCACCAGCAGCAACTCCTGGGCGCGATCGCGGAGAAGGTCACCGCGGAGGGCGTACTCGGCAGCCCGCTGCGCACCGAGAACCTGTTGCAGTCGCTGACCAAGTCGCTGACCGTCGACGACAACCTCAACTTCAAGGCCCTGCTCGACCTGGCCACCGACCTCAAGGGCATCAACGAAGCCGACCTGGCGTTTCGCACCGCCCCCGTCGCCGGCTTCGGCGAGCGCGGCGGCGGGCAGAGCGTGGTCCTGCTCGACGACAAACGCTGCAAGGAACTGTTCGCCGCCGTCCGCGCCGACATCCCCTGGCCGGAACCGGCCCCCGGCGAACTGTGGCGGCCCTGAGCACGTCACCGACGGTGCTCGGAGCGCTCAGCACAGTCGGTGCAGGGCGCGGCGGGCGGCCTTGGCCACCTCGGGATCGGGGTGGGTGGTTTCGGCGAAGCGCAGCACGTCCTCGGCGCAGGGGTGGCCCATCGTCGCGAGTTCGCCGAAGACCACGTCGGCGCCCGGTCCCTGGCTGCCCGTCACCTCGGTGAGCAGGCCCAGTACGGCCGCCTCGTGTCGACCCAGGAGCGCTGCGGCGGCGTTGTCCGCGGTCAGCCAGGCCAGCGTGCGCAGCGTCGCGGGTGGCACGTCGCGGTCGTGGGTCAGGCGCCAGTTCCACACGTGCGGGGCGAGGGTGGGGTCGGCGCCGGCCTGGGTGAGGGCGCGTTCGACGGCGGCCTCGGGCAGGTCGGCAGCGCCCAGATGGGCGAAGAGCATGAGGCGCTCGGTGGGCCCGGCGGCGCCCGCGACCGCACACAGCTCGGACAACGCGGCGTCGACGGGGCGGCACGCGATCCAACTCGCGAACGTACGCGTCGCCACCGGTCGCGGCCACGCCCCCATCGCGCCGAGCAACCGAGCGCCGGACGCGGCGGTGTAGTCGTCGACGGTGGCGACCGGCAGCCCCTGCTCCCGAAACATGCGATGCACGAGCGTGCCACCGAGGCCGGTCAACGTGATGCCCTCGGCGGTGCGCCGAACAATGCCGAGCGCCGCCAGCCGATCGGCAAGCAAAATCACCCCGGCCCGAACCCGACCGAGAAACTCGGCAGACCCCGGATCCGCAGCCGCGGACACACCGGCCGCAGACGCGAACGAGCCGGTCGCGGGCGCGGGCGGGTCAGCCGCACGCGGGCCCGGGTCGGTCGCGGAAGCATGCGGGTCAGCGGTACGCGGGCCCGGGTCGGTCGCGGAAGCATGCGGGTCAGCGGTACGCGGGCCCGGGTCGGTCGCGGAAGCATGCGGGTCAGCGGTACGCG